>SSSX01000117.1 GCA_015657735.1 Zoogloeaceae bacterium | reverse complement strand
CCATTGGCTGGCCTTGCACATCATCGAGTCGGACAAGCGTATGGCCAAGGTCGTTCTTGCCCTGCCGTCAGGCATCTCGCTGGAACAAGCCAAGGATCTGGCCAACAAGGAAATGGCCGGGGCAACCCGGGTCCTGATCGATACGGTCATGGGCATGTACGACAAATTGGCCAACCGGACGATCCAGTTAACCCGCGAAATCAACCGTCGCGTCAAAGCCGAGGAAGAGCTGCGGGCGGCCAAGGAAGAAATGGCGCGCTTGAGAGACGAGGCCGTCGTCGCCAGTCAGGCGAAGAGCGCCTTCCTCGCCAACATGAGCCATGAGATCCGTACCCCGATGAGTTCGATTCTGGGCCTGACGCATCTGCTGCGAAAGCGCGTGCAGGATGCGGATCACTTGGAAAAGCTCGTCAGGATTTCCGGGGCGGCCAAGCATCTGCTCGGGATCATCAATGACATTCTCGATTTCTCGAAAATCGAAGCCGAGCACATGCAGATCGACGCGGTGCCGATTCACGTCAGTGCTTTGGTGGACAACGTGGAAAGCATGTTCAGCGACCGCATTCGCTCGAAGGGCCTCCAATTCGTTGTCGACATCGATCCGGTGCTTTCAAAGCTTTCTCTGGTGGGCGATCCGTTGCGCATCGGTCAGATTCTGATCAACTTCACCAGCAATGCGATCAAATTCACGGACCAGGGCCAGGTCATTCTGCGGGCGAAGCTGGAGGAGCATCTTGGCTCACAGGTGAAGGTTTGTTTTGAGGTCGAGGATGCGGGGATTGGCATTTCGGAGGAGGATCTGCAGCGGATATTCGATGCTTTCGAGCAGGCTGAAACAGCCACCGCCCGGAAGTTTGGCGGCACCGGTCTTGGGCTGGCCATATCGAAACGGCTTGCCATTCTGATGGGGGGCGATGTGGGTGTGAGAAGCACCCTCGGTGCGGGCAGCACTTTCTGGTTTACCGTGCTTCTGGAATGTGGCACGACGACCGTCGCCGACATATCCTCAAAAGTTGATCGGCTGATAAAGGTCGGCAGTCGCGTGCTGTTGGTGGAGGATAACGAAATCAACCAGTTGGTGGTCACCGAAATCCTCGAATATGCCGGCC
Source organism: Zoogloeaceae bacterium (assembly GCA_015657735.1). GTDB lineage: Bacteria > Pseudomonadota > Gammaproteobacteria > Burkholderiales > Rhodocyclaceae > Zoogloea. The sequence continues at coordinate 716 of SSSX01000117.1, read as the reverse complement.
TGTCGATCGATATCGCCAATAATGGTGAAGAAGCGCTGAATAAGGTGCACGGCTTGGCCTACGACCTGATCCTGATGGACATGCAGATGCCGGTCATGGGTGGGCTTGAGGCTACCCGGGAGATCCGCAAAATGGGCATCGCCACGCCCATTGTCGCCATGACGGCCAATGCATTTGAAGAGGATCGGAAAGATTGCGAGAACGCCGGGATGAATGATTTTGTCACCAAGCCGGTAGATCCCGACCTTCTTTATCAGCTCCTGGCCAAATGGATTCCGGAATGAAGAATCGCGCAACCGGACGCTGACCAAGCCGGTTCGCGCCAATTGGTGCACAGGCGCCAGCTCACGAGCGTGGTGCCTGTGGGATGTCTCTTTGCGCCGCCGTCAGGCGTGCTTGCGACGGCGGGTGGTCATAGCGAGAAGGCCCAGTGCTGACGCTAGCAACGCCGCCGCTCCGGGTTCGGGCACGGCAGTGGGACTGCCGCCGGAGCTTGTGGTGCCGCCACCTTGAGGATCGCTGGCATCGACAGGCGGCGAGATCGGCATCGGAGCCGCCGTGCTCAACAGGATGTCGCCGGTGACGTATTGGACAAGGAAGTTCGGATTGACAGGAGAAACGAAGGTGGTGCTGGCATTCAAAAAATTGAAGGACAGCGAGCCACTATCGACGCTTATCCGAATCACACCCTGCAAATCGGTCCACAAGGCCATCTG
>SSSX01000116.1 GCA_015657735.1 Zoogloeaceae bacterium | reverse complement strand
GCCGCCACCAACATCGTCGTCAAGAAGGCCAACGTCGAGATGCTCGGGCTGGTGTACCTGGCGGTGATCGTGCTGGCCTTCATCACCTTCCGCTCGTGGCGGGCGGTGATCTGCGCGGTGCTGCCGCTGATGCTCACCTCGGTGCTGTGCGAGGCGCTGATGGTGTGGATGGGCATCGGCGTGAAGGTGGCGACGCTGCCGGTGATCGCGCTGGGCGTGGGCATCGGCGTGGACTACGCGCTGTACATCATGACGGTGACGCTGGCGCGGCTGAAGGGTGGCATGAGTCTTTCGGAAGCGTATTACAAGGCGCTCACCTTCACCGGCAAGGTGGTGGTGCTCACCGGCATCACGCTGGGCATCGCGGTGGCGACCTGGGCCTGGTCGCCCATCAAGTTCCAGGCCGACATGGGCATCCTGCTGGCCTTCATGTTCATCTGGAACATGCTCGGCGCGCTGATCCTGCTGCCGGCCCTCGGGCATTTCCTGCTGCGTCCCAAGAAGATCGTGGCGGTCTAGGAGAACACGCATGTACACCCATCTGCTGGTGCCGCTGGACGGCTCCACCCTGTCGACCGGTCTGGTCACCCAGGCCGTCGACTTCGCCCGCGTGCTGGGCGCGCGGATCACCTTCTTCACCGCCCGCGAAGACGCCGGCGCGTCGGGCGACGGCGCGCTGCTGCGCAGCCTGTCGCCGGAAGCCTTCGCCGCCGCGGCAGCGGGCGAAGCCAACGCCATCCTCGCCAAGGCGCTGGCTGCCGCCGGCGCGTTCGGCCTGCGCTGCGAGGGCGTGAGCCGCACCGGCGCCCGGCCCTACGAGCTGATCCTCGAGCTGGCGGCGGAGAAGGGCTGCGACCTGATCTTCATGGCGTCCCACGGCCGCCGCGGGCTGCGTTCGCTGGTGGTCGGCTCGCAGACCGGCAAAGTGCTCGCCCACAGCACGCTGCCGGTGCTGGTGGCGAGCGTCGAGAGCAACGCCGGCGGCACCGCCGCCGATGCGGCGATCGGCATCATCAAGGACGAGCACCGGGCGATCGCCGCGGTCATCAACGGCCTGCGCCGGGTCGCCGGGCGGCTGCGCGCGCCGGGTGAAGGCGTGCCCGATCTCGACCTGCTGGCACAGATGATGCGTTACATCCAGGCCTTTCCCGAAACCCTGCATCACCCGAAGGAAGAGCAATTCCTGTTCAGCCGGCTGGCCCGCCGCGCGCCCGACACGGCCGGACTGATCGCCACGCTGGCGCAGGAGCACCGCGACGGCAGCCTGCAGGTCGCGCAGATCGACGCCCTCATCGACGCGGCCCGTCGCGGCGAGGCGTGTCGCGCCGCGCTGGCGGAGGCCATCGAAGGCTTTGTCGATGCCCAGTGGCGGCACCTCAGCGCCGAGGAAAAGCTTATCCTTCCTGAGGCGCGGCGCGCGCTGAGCGACGAGGATTGGCGCGACATCGAAGCGGCTTTCCGGCACAACGACGGACTTCGGGTGGGAAGCGAGCGCGACGAGGCGTTTCGGCAGATGTTCGCCCGGCTGATGAACATGGCGTCGGAAGGCGACGGACGCTGACGCGGCGTTTCGGGCGTGTTCGCGGTGGGGTGGCGGTACGGCGCGGCGGCAGCCCCGCCGCAACGACCCGGCTCAAAGAGGCCGGGCGGGAGACAGACATGAAACACCAAAGGTTGATCGAGCAGTTCAATTTGCGCTCGCGCCTGCGCTTCAACGTCGACGAAGGCCAGATCTGGCTCGACGAGAACCGCATGCTGCTGATCCACGCGCGGGCGATGGGCGCGCTGCGGCGCGAGCTGATCGACACCGTCGGCGATCACGAGGCGCGCGGCATCCTCGTGCGGATGGGCTTCGTCGCCGGCATGCAGGATGGCGAGCTGGCCCAGAAGCTCTACGGCGAAGGCGATCCCCACGACGTGTTCGGCATCGGCCCCGAGCTGCACGCCTTCGAAGGCGTGGTGAAGGCCACCATCATCGACTCGAAGATCGACTGGGCGCGCGGCACCTTCTTCGGCGAAGTCACGCTCGACAACTCCTGGGAGGCCGAGGCCCACGTCCACCACTTCGGGGTCGGCGACGACCCGGTATGCTGGACCATCGTCGGCTTTGCGTCGGGTTACTGCAGCCAGTTCTTCAAGCGCTTCATCGTCTTTCGCGAGATGGAATGCGTGGGCAAGGGCGACAGCCGCTGCCTGCTGGTCGGCAAGCCCGCCGAGGCGTGGGGCGAGGCCGACGGCTACCTCGACTACTTCCGCCGCGTCGACGGCGTGCCCCGCTTCGTCCAGCAGGAAAACGAACTCACCCAGCTGCGCGGCAGCCAGCGCGAACCGGTGCGCCCCGGCAGGCTGGTCGGCAATTCGACCGGTTTCCGGGCCGCCTTCGATCTGGTCAGCAAGGCCGCCACCAGCCCGATCAACGTGCTGCTGCTCGGCGAGACCGGCGTCGGCAAGGAGATGTTCGCCCGCTGGCTGCACGACCACAGCGACCGCGCCGAGCAGCCCTTCGTGGCGATCAACTGCGCGGCGATTCCCCACGATCTCATCGAATCCGAGCTGTTCGGCGTCCAGAAGGGCGCCTACACCGGCGCGCAGGCGTCGCGGCCGGGCCGCTTCGAGCGCGCCGACGGCGGCACGCTGTTCCTCGACGAAGTCGGCGACCTGTCGCCGGCCACCCAGGTCAAGCTGCTGCGGGTGCTGCAGACCGGCGAGATCGAGCGCCTCGGCGACGACCAGACCCGCAAGGTGAATGTGCGTCTGGTGGCCGCCACCAACGTCAATCTCCAGCAGGCGATCGCCGACGGCCGCTTCCGGGCCGATCTGTATTACCGCCTCGCCACCTATCCGGTGGTGATTCCGCCGCTGCGCGAGCGCCGCTGCGACGTGCCGCTGCTGGCCGCCGCGCTGCTCGAAAAATACGAGGGTTCGTACAACAAGAAGCTGCAGGGCATCTCCGAGAAGGCGATGTGCACGCTCAAGGCCTACCCGTGGCCCGGCAACGTGCGCGAGCTGGAAAACCTCATCGAGCGCGGCGTGCTGCTGGCGCCCAACGGCGGGCTGATCGAAATCGACCACCTGTTTGCCGGCGGCGCGCCGGCAAGCGCGGCGGGCGCCGAGGTGGACCGCGCCGGCGTGGTCGGCAACGCAAGCGAGGCGAGCCGCAGCCGGCTCTACGAATCGATTTTGCAGGACGGCTTCGACCTCGAGAAGCACGAGGCGCGCCTGCTCGAACTCGCCGTCCAGCGCGCTGGCGGCAACCTCACCCACGCCGCTAGGCTGCTCGGCATCACCCGCCGCCAGCTCGCCTACCGGTTGCGCCAGGGCACGACGCCGGCCACCTGATCCGCCACCAGATCCGCTCCGCCGAGCCCGTGCGCCATCACCAGATGGCCCACGGGCTCGGTTCGTTCACGGCCATGAAGCCTTGCTGCGCTGCAGCTTGACGCTTTTGTAAGGCGCCAAGCCCGCTCGACAAAAGCGGAAGGCGATCCCGCCGCGGTTTTTCCGGTTTTTTCAAGTTCTCCTTTCAAAACAGTGATCTGCAAATCTGGCACGGACGCTGCATTAGTCATTCTTACCGACGCATAAAGCCAGCTGATTTTCCGGCTCGCGGACAAAAGCGTCGATGGACATCCGGAGGACACATGGCACACACGGTCAGGATCGAAGACAACGGCGTCAGCTACACCTGCGCACCCGCCGAATCGCTGCTCGAAGGCATGCAGCGCCTCGGGCGACGCGGGATTCCGGTGGGCTGCCGGGGCGGCGGCTGCGGCGTCTGCAAGGTCGAGATTCTGGAAGGCGAGTTCAGCACCCGCGCGATGAGCCGCGACCACGTCGATGACGACGACCGCCGCCACCGCCGGCTGCTCGCCTGCCGCGTGTATCCCGCCGGCGATCTTTCCCTGAGGGTGATCGGAAAGCTGCAGAAATCGGTCTGCGGCGCGACTCCCGACCCCCGCCTTCCTGCCTGACACCGCTTCACCTCAAAACCACAAAAGGAGACTTCAGATGGCTCTTACCGGCGTTCTTCGTCCTGGCCACGCCCAGATTCGCGTTCTCGATCTCGACGAGTCGGTGCGCTTTTACAAGGATGTGCTCGGCCTGGTGGAAACCGGCCGCGATGCCCACGGACGGGTGTATTTCAAGTGCTGGGATGAACGCGATCACCACAGCTTCGTGATCCGCGAGGCCGACCGCGCCGGCCTCGACTTCTTCGGCTTCCGGGTGCTCGACACCGCCACCCTCGACAAGCTCGATGCCGACCTCCAGGCCTACGGCCTCAAGACCGAGCGCATCCCGGCCGGCGAGATGCTGGCAACCGGCGAGCGCGTGCGCTTCGAACTGCCCTCCGGCCACCTCATCGAGCTGTTCGCCGAGAAGACCAAGGTCGGCAACGGCATTCCGCTGATAAACCCGGCGCCGTGGGCCAAGGCCCGCGACAACGGCATCGCGCCGATCCGCCTCGACCACACGCTGCTGTATGGCCCGAACGTGGCCGCAGTGCAGAAGATCTTCACCGAGGTGCTCGGCTTCTACCTCGTCGAGCGCGTGCTGACGCCGGACGGCAACGCCAACGCGGCGATCTGGCTGTCCTGCGGCCAGAAGGTGCATGACATCGCCTTCGCCGAATACCCGGAGCCGGGCAAGCTGCACCACTGTTCCTTCCTGATGGAGAGCTGGGAGCACGTGCTGCGCGCCGGCGACATCATGTCGATGAACGCGGTGCCGGTGGATATCGGCCCGACCCGCCACGGCGTCACCCGCGGCTGCACGATCTACGCGTGGGACCCGTCCGGCAACCGCTTCGAGACCTTCATGGGTGGCCACCTGCCGTACCCCGACTACGAAACCATGACCTGGACCTTCGACAACTTCGGCCAGGGGCTCGACTACCCGCAGAGGAAGCTGCACGAAACCTTCCTCACCGTCGTCAGCTGAGCGCGCCATGACCGACGCGCCGACCCCGCTCGACCTCACCCGCCGCTACGTCCGGCGATGCGGCGAACGGGCCGGGGGCTTCATCGAGTTCGAGTTCGCCATCGGCGAGCCGGAGGTTTTCGTCGAGATGATCCTCAGCCCGTCCGCCTTCGCCGAATTCTGCGCCGCCAACCGGGTGGCGCTGCTGCCGCCGCGCGACGCCGGCGCCGGGGCGGCCGACTGGGACTGGCGCCTCGCCGACGCAACCCGCTTCAAACAAGCAGAGCCGGCCGTCCCGCGGGCCGGCCGACAGGAGACAAGACATGCAGATTGACCTTCGCACGGTCGCCATCGAACCGCAGCGCCAGGCCTTCGACCATCTGGTGCGCAGCTTCGGCAACAAGCCGGCCTCGCGCTACCAGGAAGGCAGCTACGACATCCAGGCCGCCGAGAACCTTCACTACAAGCCGACCTGGGACCCGGAACAGGATCTCTACGACGAAACCATCACCCGCGTCGTGATGCACGACTGGTACGCGCTGAAGGACCCGCGCCAGTTCTACTACAGCACCTACACGCTGGCGCGGGCACGCCAGCAGGAAACCGCCGAGGCCAACTTCAGCTTCGTCGAAACCCGCGCTCTGGCCGACATGCTGCCGCCTGAGCTGCGCGCCGTCGCGCTGGCGGTGCTGGTGCCGCTGCGCCATGCCGCGTGGGGCGCCAACCAGCACAACGCCTTCATCTGCGGCTACGGCTTCGGCACCGCCTTCACCCAGCCCTGCATGTATCACGCGATGGACAACCTGGGCATCGCCCAGTACCTGTCGCGCCTCGGCCTGCTGCTGGGCGACACCGCGGCGCTCGACGCCGGCAAGCGCGCCTGGCTCGACGATGCCGCCTGGCAGCCGCTGCGCCGCTACGTCGAGGACTGCCTGGTGGTGCGCGACCCGTTCGAACTGTTCGTGGCCCAGAACCTGGTGGTCGACGGCCTGCTGTATCCGCTGGTCTATGAACGCATCGTCGATGCGCACCTGTCGTCCCGCGGCGGCTCGGCGGTGGCGATGCTGTGCCAGTTCATGAACGACTGGTTCGACGAGACCCGCAAGTGGGTCGACGCGGTGCTGAAGGTGGCTGCCGCCGAGTCGGAGCACAACCGCGCGGTGCTCGCCGCGTGGGTGCGCGACTGGAGCGGCCGGGCCGCCTCGGCGCTGCTGCCGGTCGTCGAGCTGGCCCTCGGGCCGCAGGCCGACGAGGCCGTCGCCGAGTACGTCGCCGCGCTGTCGGCGCGCATCGTCAAAGCCGGCATTCCGGCCTGAGAGGAAGTCATGTCCACCGTATTCATTGCGTTGCAAACCAACGAAGACACCCGCCCGATCATCGAGGCGATCGAGATCGACAACCCGCTGGCGGTGGTTCACCGCGAGCCGGCGATGGTCAAGATCGACGCCCCCGACCGGCTCGTCGTGCGCCGCTCGACCATCGAGGAACTGATCGGCCGCGACTTCGACCTGCAGGAAATGCACATCAACCTCATCACGCTCAGCGGCAATGTCGCCGAGGACGACGACACCCTGACCCTGAGCTGGAACAACTGAGCGAGGAGACCACCATGGACATGAAAGTTTCGAAGAAGAAGCTCGGCCTGAAAGAGCGCTACCGGCTGATGACCCGCGACCTGGGCTGGGACACCACCTACCAGCCGAAGGACAAGGTGTTACCCTACGTCGGCTACGAGGGCATCAAGATCCACGACTGGGACAAATGGGAAGACCCGTTCCGCCTGACCATGGATTCGTACTGGAAATACCAGGCCGAGAAGGAGCGCAAGTTCTACGCGATCATCGACGCCCACGCCCAGAACAACGGCCATCTGAACCTCACCGACGCCCGCTACCTGTCGGCGCTGAAGATTTTCCTGCAGGCCATCAGCCCTGGCGAGTACGCCGCCCACAAAGGCTTTGCCCGCGTCGGCCGCGAGTTTCCGGGCGTCGGCACGCAGGTCGCCTGCCAGATGCAGGCCATCGACGAGATCCGCCACGCCCAGACGCAGATCCACGCGATGTCGAACTACAACCGCTACTACAACGGTTTCCACGCCTTTGCCGACCAGCGCGACCGCATCTGGTACACCTCGGTGGCGCGCTCGTTCTTCGACGACGCGATGTCGGCCGGACCGTTCGAGTTCATGATCGCCATCGGTTTCAGCTTCGAATACGTGCTGACCAACCTGCTGTTCGTGCCCTTCATGTCGGGCGCGGCCTACAACGGCGACATGGCGACGGTGACCTTCGGCTTCTCGGCCCAGTCGGACGAAGCCCGCCACATGACCCTCGGCCTCGAATGCATCAAGTTCATGCTCGAGCAGGACCCGGCCAACGTGCCCATCGTGCAGGGCTGGATCGACAAGTGGTTCTGGCGCGGCTTCCGGGTGCTCGGGCTGGTCAGCACGATGATGGACTACATGCTGCCCAAGCGCGTCATGTCGTGGCGCGAGGCGTGGAACATCTACGGCGTCGAGAACGGCGGTGCGCTGTTCAAGGATCTGGCGCGCTACGGCATCACGCCGCCGAAGGGCTGGGACGACGCGGAAAAAGGCATCGACCACATGTCACACCAGTTCATGCTCGGCCTGTACCAGTGGAGCTTCGGCACCGCTTTCCACAGCTGGATTCCGTCCGACGAGGACATGGCCTGGCTGTCCGCCAAGTATCCGGACACCTTCGACAAGCACTACCGGCCGCGCTGGAACCACATCCGCAAACTCGCCGCCGCCGGCACGCCGTTCAAGAACTACGGCCTCGCCAAGCTGTGCCAGACCTGCCAGCTGCCCACCGTGTTCACCGAGCCGGACGACCCGACGCTGACCTGCCACCGCGAAACCACCTACAAAGGCGAGAAGTACCACTTCTGCTCGGACGGCTGTCAGCACATCTTCGACAACGAACCGGAGAAATACATCCAGGCCTGGCTGCCGATGCCGCAGCTCTTCCAGGACCCGATCAAGGGCGACCTGGGCGAGTGGATGAAGTGGGTCAGCCTCATCGACGGCAAGGACAACGGCGACTACGCCGGTTCCGAAGACCAGCAGCACTTTGAAGCGTGGCGCGGTCTGGCGACCACCAACCAGTAAGCCCGACGCGGGCAGGGCGGCGCCACGGCGCCCCCGCCCGCCCTCGACCCCATACCAAGGAGAATCAAGATGCCTGTAGCAGCAACCAGGGAATACGTCGGCGTGCCGCGCGACGTGGCGGCCAACTTCCACGGCAAGCAGCTCGTCTATGTGAGTTGGGATCGTCACCTGCTCTTCGCCGCGCCGTTCCTGCTGTGTGTTCCGCCGGAGATGAAGTTCCGCGAACTGCTCGACGGCCCGCTGGCGATGCTCTCCCAGCCCGATCCCGACGCCGCCGCCATCGACTGGACGCAGGTCGAGTGGCTCAAGTCGAACCAGCCGTGGACGCCGGATTTCGGGCGCAGCCTGGCCGACAACGGGATCGGCCACAAGGATCAGCTCCGTTTCCGTACGCAAGGCGCGAACACCTTGCTGACGGCGGCCTGAGGAGCGCCCGATGAGTTACGAGCTGACCATCCAGCCGCTCGGGCAGACCATCGCCATCGAGGACGGCCAGACCATCCTCGACGCGGCGCTGCGGGCCGGCATCTACCTGCCCCACGCCTGCTGCCACGGCCTGTGCGCCACCTGCAAGGTGCAGGTCGCCGATGGCGAGGTGGAGCACGGCGAAGCGTCGAGCTTCGCGCTGATGGATTTCGAGCGCGACGCGGGCAAGTGCCTGGCGTGCTGCGCCACCGCCCACAGCGATCTGGTGATTGAGGCCGAGATCGACGAGGACCCCGACGCCGAGAACCTGCCGGTGCAGGATTTCAGCGGCGTTGTGTCGCGCATCGAAACCCTGACGCCGACCATCAAGGGCGTGTGGATCAGGCTCGAGGCGCCGATCCGCTTCCAGGCCGGGCAGTACGTGAACCTGAATCTGCCCGGCGGCATCGGCAGCCGGGCCTTTTCGCTGGCCAGCCCGCCGTCGGCGGGCGGCGAGGTCGAGCTGAACGTCCGCAGCGTGCCCGGCGGGCAGGGCACGGCCTACGTGCACGACACGCTGCAGGTTGGCGAGCGGATCGGCATCAGCGGGCCGTACGGCCGCTTCTTCGTCAAGAAGTCGGCCCGCACGCCGGTGCTGCTGATGGCCGGCGGCTCGGGTTTGTCGAGCCCGCGTTCGATGATCCTCGATCTGCTGGAGGAAGGCTTCGCGCTGCCGATCACGCTGATCTACGGCCAGCGCAGCCGGGACGAGCTTTACTACCACGACGAGTTCGTCGCGCTGGCCGCGCAGCATCCCAACTTCCGCTACGTGCCGGCGCTCTCCCACGAGCCGGAAGGATCAGGCTGGACGGGTTTCCGCGGCTTCGTCCACGAAGCGGCGAAGGCGGCCTTCGACAACGATTTCCGCGGCAACAAGGCCTACCTGTGCGGCCCGCCGCTGATGATCGACGCCTGCATCACCACGCTGATGCAGGGGCGCCTGTTCGAGCGCGACATCTACACCGAAAAATTCATCTCCGCCGCCGACGCCCAGCAGGTGAAAAGCCCGCTGTTCAAGGCGATCTGAAAGGCTACGCCGTTGTCGACGGCGTGCCTCAAGGGGCTGAGGGATCGCCATCGTAAGGCATTGAGCCGTGACCGCTGAACGACCGCGCCTTGATGGGCGATCCCGCACCCGGCATCGCCGGCCCCGGACCAGCAATCGACCAGTGTCCCGTCCTGCTATAGCTTGACAGCCTTCGGCGTGCCGTTTCGCCGATCAGCTTGAGATTTAAGACGCCCGATGGACTTCATCGGGCGTTTTGTATTTTAAGGACAGATGGGGCCGTTCGGCGTTGTAGACCGGAAATGGCCGCTCTTGATCCTGCATGCGGATGGGGATGCGTCGGCGTTTTGCCGCTTCCTGCATGGCCCGCTGGGGGAGCTCATTGATCCGGGGCTGGTATCACCCCCACGGGTTCAGCAATCTGATGCCCGTTGCCTCGAAATCACCGACGTTTCGCGTGACCACAGTCAGATCATGCACCAAGGCGGTCGCCGCGATGAGCGCATCCCGCTCCGCCCGCGGATCAGGTACGTGCAGCCGGGCACAGCGTCGGGCCACGGCAGCATCCACCGGCAGGATGCGATCCGCGAAGGCGGGAAGGACGTGCTTGTCGAGCCAACTACGGAGGACGGCGCCTTGGGCGGCATCGCGGCGTTCGACGAGCAGGACGCCCATCTCAAGCTCCAGCACGGAGATGGCGGAGAGAAATAGTTCGGAGGCCGGTAATCCTGCCGCCCAGGCGATAACCCCTGCATCTGCTTTGCCCGACTTTGCCTTCCGAAGCTCGGAGACGACGTTTGTATCGAGCAGATACATCAGGCGAGATCTGCCGGACGGAAGAGGGAACCGCCGACACGTACCGGCTCAAAGTCGATATCCCCGGCGTCGGGCTGGGCCAGCAGATCGACAATGCTGGGTTCCTTGGCCAGCAGTTTGCGGTAGGCCTCGACGGATAGCAGTACGTGGGAGGGACGTCCGCGATCCGTGATGAAGACGGCGCCTTCGAGCGCGGCCCTTTTGGCGCGCCCGACATCGTGGTTGAACTCCCGGCTCGAAAGGATGGTGTTTGGCACGGTCATCTCCACTGTGTAGGTATGTTGCTACATTGTACTTTGTCTTGCACAGGTCGGGATAGTTGCATCGGATCTTGTGGTGTTCACACTCCAGCCGCTCGTGGCTTGCCGCCGGTCGATGCGTGGAGCTTGATCCTCAGCGCCTGGATGACTTTCAGGATCGTCGAGAACTTCGGTTTGGCATCACCAAAGTTACGCAGCGGCGTCGGGAGTGAAAGGTAGAACCTGGCGACCCGGAGGATATCAATCACCGCGTTTTGTACGGCGATTGGCTTGGCGGTGCGGCGAAAGCAGATCATAATCACCGCATGAATTACGGCGATTATCTTTACGTCTGGCAGGCCCACGATTGGCCACAGTGGCGTTACGACCTCACGGCGTTGGCTCGCCCGCTTGCCGAAGTCAGCCGGGCTCAGGGCCTTCTCCTCGGGCGGCTGGCCGATGTCGGTGCAGCGACGCGGGGTCAGGCAAGTCTGCTGGCGCTCACCGAAGATGTTGTCAAGACCAGCGAGATTGAAGGCGAGCACCTCAGCGTCGCCTCCGTCCGTTCGAGCATTGCGCGTCGTCTGGGTGTGGATATTGGCGCCCTGGCGCCGGTCGATCGCCATGTCGAGGGCGTGGTCGAGATGGTGCTGGATGCCACCGCCAACTGTCAGCGGCCCGTGACTGAAGAACGCCTTTTCGGGTGGCATGCGGCGCTGTTTCCGACCGGGTATTCGGGGATGGCGCGGATCAAGATTGCGGCCTGGCGGGATGATGCGACGGGGCCGATGCAGGTGATCTCCGGGCCAATGGGGCGACAGAAGGTTCACTTTGAAGCGCCGCCTGCGGATCGCTTACCTTCGGAGATGGCGCGCTTTCTCGACTGGCTCAACGCCGACTCCGACGTTCCGCCACTGCTCAAGGCGGGATTGGGGCACCTGTGGTTCGTCACCCTGCACCCGTTCGACGATGGCAATGGCCGTATCGCCAGGGCCGTGGGCGACCTGCTACTCGCCCGGGCCGACGGCAGCCCACAGCGTTTTTACAGCCTCTCGGCGCAGATCCAGCGGGACCGGAAGGCCTACTACGAGATTCTCGAGCGAACCCAGAAAGGCGACATGGACGTTACGGGCTGGCTCGGGTGGTTCCTTGACAGCCTCCACCATGCGCTGGATCAAGCCCATCAGACCCTCGATGCCGTGCTGACCAAGGCCCGATTCTGGCAGCTGTGGGCGGCTACTCCGCTCAACGCGCGGCAGGTCAAGGTGCTCAACCGGCTGCTGGACGGCTTTGACGGAAAGCTCACCAGCAGCCAGTGGGCGGCAATCTGCAAGTGCTCGGCGGACACGGCGCTGCGGGACATCAATGAGCTGCTGGCCCGCAGTGTGCTTCGGAAGATGGCCGGGGGCGGCCGGAGTACGGGGTATGAGCTGAACGACCGCGAGGCGTAGGTTTTCTGGAGTGAGGCCCTGCTGCGCGTCTTGACGCGCCACCGGGAAATTCTCGTCAGCTCCACCCCCAGGTCACTCTATCTTCTGTCACTCAATTCAGAACCCTCCGGCAGCGTCTGAAAGACATGTTCTACCGTGCGTAGATCCTCGTCGCCAAACCCGGCGGCGTAAAAGACATCCCGCCAGCCTTCCTTTACCGTCTGTTGAATCTGGTGAATGACCGCCAGTGCCTCGTCCCGGTTGAATGTAAAGGCTTCCGCCACGCTGACGAGATTGGCGATGGTGCCGGCTCCGGACTCCCCGACCAGCATGGCATGGTAGTGGATGGCGTGGCGTTTCAGGCTGGGCACGATGTCGTAGGCCGGCGCCAGTTCAAAGGTGTCGCCCCGAACATGCAGGAGGCCGTGGTTCAGCTCATGGTCATCCACATTTTTCACCATGCAGTTGAAAACCATGCGCCGGAAAAGCTCCTTGCGATGCGCCTCCGTGCAGCCGTATCTCGGCATCCACCGGGACAGGCGCGCGTAGGAGGGCGTGGACACCGCAACGTAGGCGGGGTCGGCATAAAAAACGCTGCGGGCGCTCAGAAAAGCGCGCCGATGGATCTGGTCGTTGTCGATTTGCCGGTCAAATCGCCGCACCAGGCACACGTCTCGTCCATTCACTTCCCGGATACAGGTTTCTGCCGTCGAGATTCCGCAGAGCCGGCCCAATTGCATGGTCGCGTGCTCCAGGCGCGGAATGCTGATGAGAGGCTCGTCGTCGATGCTGGGAAACTTGGCGATCCAGACCGCGTTGTTCTCGACGATATTGCACTTCGGGCGAGCACCGCCGGTACCCGGGTGCAAGGCTTTCAGCAATTCACTATCTACGGGGCGGTTAGCCTCCACGTCTTCCGCCGCGGTGAGTAGTTGCTCCAGGGAGAACTCGCGGCTCGATTGTTCTTGCGGGGCTTCTTTGGCGCCGGTGGAGAAGGCGAGGGCACCGGCGCGGCCGGGATCGTTTCTCAGGATGTAGCCGCGTGGATAATCCTGCTGTCCGACCAGCCGTTCGATCACCTTGACGCCCCAGCGGTCCGGACAACTGTCGAGGATCGCGCCGGGAAAGCCACTCAGGGACGTGAAGGTGTATTCGCCTTTCTTCAACGGCAGCGCCACCGGGTCGATGGGAATGGCGTCCTTGCGCGCCAGATAGGTGCGCCCGTACGTGAAATGTCCAAGCTTGCCAGCTGCGGTTTGAGACACGCCAAGGCGCCCGGCCACGACCGGAGTCTGGTCGCCAGGCAGGTAGATCCAGACGAAGAGTTCGTCAGAAGTCATCGTCCACCTTCCGTTGAACGTGTACGCGCTTCTTTGCCGCATCAAGGGCCAGCGACAGACCGTCCCTGTCCAATCCAGGGTCTGCGATCAGCTCGACCTCGTTGGCCAGACCGAGCAGCCAGAGAACTTGCAGGACATTGCCGATGGCGACCGTCTCCTCCCCCCGTTCAATCGCCTGGATGGTCGAGCGGGAGAGGCCCGTGCGCGCCGCCAGATCCTCTTGGCGCCACTTTCGAAAGACTCTGGCAGCACGGATACGCCCGCCCAGACGGCGTGCGATCTGGATGATTTCTTCTTGATAGGGGGGCGATTTTTGGATTGCCATGGAAAGCATTATTGTAAGCAACGACTTTTATGGCAAGCTTTTTGCGGCTAGTGGCCGCGTTCTCGGAACGGTTGTGATCAAGTTGAATTGGGATGATGGTTCGGGTTGGGTGAGGTGCTTAAAATGGGCATTATCAGAAGGCGGTCGTGTAGGGCAACTGAGGATGGATGTCGCGTTGGCGACATCCATCCTTCTGTGCGTGACCAGCGATAAACCGGGCGCAGTTTTACTGAACCGCCCCGCCTTTGGTGGAGGCCCGATACTCTGAGAGGATTGAGCCATGACCAAATCGAACAAGTTTTCCCCCGAGGTGCGCGAGCGTGCGGTGCGCATGGTGCAGGAGCACCGGGGCGAGTATTCCTCGCAGTGGGCGGCCATCGAGTCGATCGCCCCCAAGATCGGCTGCGTGCCGCAGACGCTGCACGAGTGGGTCAAGCGCCACGAGATTGATTCGGGGGTCAGGGATGGTGTCACGACGTCCGAGTTGCAGCGCCTGAAGGAGCTCGAACGTGAGAACAAGGAGCTGCGCAAGGCCAACGAGATCCTCAAGCTGGCCAGTGCGTTTTTCGCCCAGGCGGAGCGCGACCGCCGCTTGAAGTCCTGAGGGGTTTTGTGGACCGGCATCGACAGGCCTACGGGGTCGAGTCGATCTGCAAAGTCTTGCAGATTGCTCCGTCGGGCTACTGGCGCCACGCGGCGCTCACGCGCGAGCCCCACCGACGCTGCGCCCGCGTCCAGCGCGACGAGGCCCTGATTCCGCATATCCAGCGGGTCTGGCACGCCAACCTGCAAGTCTATGGCGCGGACAAGGTCTGGAAACAGATGAACCGGGAGGGTTTGCCGGTGGGTCGGTGCACGGTCGAGCGGCTGATGCGCCGACTGGGGCTGAATGGCCTCCATGGGAGGCGGGGCGGTTCAGGAGGAGGGAGGGGGCATCGTGACCTCTGCGGGTGAAATCGACGATGGGATGTTTTAGGGGAATCGGGCTGGAGGCTGCAACGGGCTGGAGTACCGGATATCTATACCACTTGGCTCACTTCATCTAGCTCAACAAACGACTTCTGTGTTTAGTAGGTTGTCAAGTTGGTTTTCAATCGACATATTGAAAACCCATCCGCATAATAATGGCCACTTTCTACAACGGGCGCAAGTAATTTGCCGTCTTCGCTGACTTGTGGACTCTATTAGACCTATGTGGGCGAAGACAGGGGAGGGAGCTGCTTGGCATCCTCTGCTGCTCCATTGTTTAGATGTTGCCGCCGTTGCTCTTGTCATTCTGCAGAGGGAGCCGCGGAAGACGCGCCACCAACTAGCCCGAGCGTTCGGACTGTCCTGGGAAGAGGCAGAGCCTTGGTTATTGTTGCTGATCGCAGCCCACGACTTGGGCAAGGCCAGTCCGGGATTTCAGTGCAAGTGGCAGAATTTGTCGGGACTGAATCCGGGCCGCATCCCGAATACCAAAATCAACCATGCCTTCGTCAGCCAGATCGCGCTGGCGGCATGGCTTATTGATCGTGGCTGGCCCGATGAACTCGCCCGGCTGGCTGCCGATGCGGTGGGCTGTCATCACGGCAGCCGGGCCTCGCCAAAGATGCTTGACGCACTCGAAGGGGATCGCAGTGCCATCGGGAAGGACGATTGGGCAGAAGCCCGGCACGTATTGCTCGATACGCTGTTCGATGTCTTCCAGCCAATAGCCCTTCCTGAGAAGGCCGAGCTTACCGGTTCGGAATTTATGCTGCTGGCCGGCCTCACTAGCTTTGCCGACTGGATCGGCTCGAATACCGAATGGTTCAAGTTCGGCACGGAGACCGACACCGCAGATCCCGCGACGTGGTTCCAAACACGCGAAGCCTGTGCGGAACAGGCACTGGACGCGCTCGGTTGGCTGCCCCGTACGCCGCTGCTGACGAACCCGAGCAGTTTTGCGGAGTTGTTCGGCTTCCCACCGCGCCCGCTACAAGGGGCCGTCGCCGCCGTACTGGCGGACCTCAACGAGCCGGCCATCCTCCTGATCGAAGCACCCATGGGCGAAGGCAAGACCGAAGCCGCCTGGCTCGCCCATTTGGAACTGCAACGCCGTTTCGAACACCGGGGCCTGTACATCGCCTTACCCACCCAGGCCACCGGCAACGCCATGTTTGCACGCACCCTTGCCTTCCTGCGCGCGCGGGACGCTGGTCGTATGCTGGATCTGCAGCTGCTACATGGTGGCACGCTGCTTAACGACGATTTTCAGCAGCTGCGCTTGGCCACCATCCATGACGATGACGCCGCTGACCCCCGCGCCGCCCAGGTCAAGGCGGCCGAGTGGTTCACTCACAAAAAGCGGGCACTGCTCTCTGAATACGGCGTCGGTACGGTGGACCAGGCCCTGCTGCCCGTGCTGCCGGTGCGTCATCACTTTGTCCGTTTGTGGGGACTCGCCAACCGGGTGGTGGTGTTCGACGAAATCCACGCCTACGACGCCTATACCGGCACCTTGCTGATCCATCTGGTGCGCTGGCTGCATGCGTTGGGTTCGTCAGTGCTGCTGCTTTCGGCCACCCTGCCGCCGGCCATCCGGCGCGAACTGGCTCAGGTTGTAGGGGGCGAACTGCCCGCCACGGAAGCCGCGTACCCTCGGCTGAGTGTGTTTGCTACGGGGAGCGTCCGGCAAGCCCATTTTGAGGCCGATCCCACGCGGCGTGTGAGCATCGACATCCAGCCCATCGGTTCGGCACTGGAGGACATGCAGACGGAACTGCAGCGGCGGCTGAGCAAAGGCGGCATGGGCCTCGCGCTGGTCAACACGGTGCAGCGGGCGCAGGTGCTCTATGGCCTGTTTCCCGAAGGCCGCCCCCTGCTGTGGAAGGGCGAGCAGGTCGGCAAGCTGCTGGACGATGGCACCGAGATCTACCTGTTCCACGCCCGCTTCCCGGCCAGCCAGCGGCAGTTGCGCGAACAGCGGGTGCTCGACATCTTCGGCAAGGAGGGCGGCGAGAAGGGGGAGTTGCGCAACGGGTGCAAGATCCTGATCGCCACCCAGGTAGCCGAGCAGAGCCTCGATCTGGATTTCGACCTTATGGCCACCGACCTGGCCCCCATCGACCTGCTGTTACAGCGGGCGGGCCGGCTGTGGCGGCACCCGCGGCCCCGTCGCCCCGTCGCGGCCCCAGTGCTGCTGGTCGCCGGGCTGGCCGGGGGGGCGCCGGACGACTTTGGCCGACCCCTGTGGTGGGGCGCGGTCTATGCGGAGTCTGTCCTGCTGCGCACCTGGTGTCTGCTGCGCCAGCCGGAACGCCTGCAGATCCTCCTGCCCGACCACATCGACACGCTGGTACAGGCCGTCTATGAGGAAAACGTCCCCATCCCGGATGGATTGCAGGCGCGGCTGGACAAGGCTCTGATGGAGTCAGACGGCGACGGTATCGCCAAGACCCAGCAGGCCCACGGCGCCATCATCGGCCTGCCCGACGATGCATCCTGGGACGAATCGGCACGCTTCGTCCTGTACGATGAAGACGATCCCTACGTGCATCGCACCCTGGCTGCCCAGACCCGCCTGGGGGACGAGTCCCTGACCGTGATTCCCCTCGGGCCTGCCGTGGGGTTCGACGCCGGGATCGTACCGAGCTTTGAGCAGGCCAGGGCGTGGTCCCGGCGCACCCTTAGGGTCGGGCGCAAGGGTGTAGTGAAGCAACTCAAGGCGCTGGGCATTCCTGAGTCCTGGCAGCAGTCCCCGCTGCTGCGCGATCACTTCCCCCTGTGTCTGGACGAAGAAGGCCGCTGGCTGGGCGACCTCTCTGTTCGTCTCGATCCTGCGTTGGGACTGACCTATGGCAACGAAACCTGAAACCGGAGGCGCAATGGCTGACAGCATGGATGAAACCGCACAGGCGGTGACGCCACGTTTCAACCTTATTGATGAGCCCTGGATACCGGTGCGCTGGCTGGACGGCCGCTACGGCGAACTGGGTATCCGGGACACCCTGCTACAAGCGGAGCACATCGCCGAGATTCAGGACGCTTCGCCCCTGGTGGTTGCGGCCTTGCATCGCTTCTTGCTGGCGGTGCTGTATCGGGCCTTGGAGGGGCCGACGGATGGGCAGCAGGCCAAGAGCTGGTTCAAGCAGGGCTGGCCAGGCGGGAAGATCGAGGCGTATCTGGCGCAGTGGCGCGAGCGCTTCTGGCTGTTCGATGCGCGTTATCCCTTTGCGCAGATTCCCAGCTTCGAACCGCGAATCTGGCGGGCGTGGACCGTGCTAGCTGCCGAACACAACGCCGATAACGCCAAGGTCCTGTTCGACCATGTGGACGTCAATCGGGCCGGTGCCATTGCCCCGGCCCAGGCCATCCGCTGGCTGCTGGCGACCCAGACCTTCTCGGTGAGCTGCGGCAAAAGCGAGTTGTCCCACACCGGCACCGCTCCGTCGGCGACCGCGGTGATGGCCTTGCCGCTGGGGCGCAATCTCTTCGATACCTTGTCCTACGCGCTGGTGCCGCAGAACCGCCTGGTGTTGGCTGGTGACCTTCCGCTATGGGAGCGGGAACCGGAAACGCTGGAGGCGCTTAAAGGCGGTTGCGATCGTGTGGTCAGCGGCTTTGCCGACCGCTACACCTGGCGCATTCGCGCCATCCGACTGCAGGGCGACGCAGAGGGCATGGTTTCCCGGCTGGCGTTTGCATCCGGTGTGGGACCGCAGGCTGAGCAGCAGAGCGACCCGATGCTGGGCTACCGGGTCGATGTGAAGAAAGGTCGATTGCCGGTGATTTTTCGCGAACGAGGCTTCTGGCGCGATTTCGATTCCCTGCTGCCTGATGCGGTTGGCTGTGCACCTCAGGTTATCGAGCATGGCATCGGCCTGGGACGTATGGTGCCGCAGCGCTTTCCTTCCTCTGTCATGGTAGCGGGGCAGTCTAATGACAAAGCCAAGATCGAATACTGGCGCTTGGAGCGTTTCAGTCTGCCGCCTGCGCTGGCTAGTGATCGCATGATACGAGCGGAGATTCGCGTCTTGCTTAGCGCAGCGGAAGAGGCACAAACCGTCCTCTGGCAAGCCTGCAAGTCCTTTGCCCGCAATCTGCTCAGCCGTGGTGAGCGGGAACCGGCTGGCAAAGATGTGAGCAACTTCCTGCGCCAGATGCCCGTCACCGACAGCTATTGGTCCAGCCTGGAGCCCTGTTTCCACCAGATTTTGGCCGAGTACACCGAGGCGCGCGATCCCGACGACATCCGTCTGTCGTGGCTCCGGCACGTGCGCTCCGCCATGAACAGCGCATGGCGCACCCATGCATCGGGCGTGGCGGCCGGTGATGCCTGGGCGATCCGCGCGTTGGTCCAAGCGGACGCACCGGTACTGCGCCACCTCGGCATGCTCAATGACGAAATTTCCAAGCTCGAACCTACAAAGGTGTCCGCATGAGTGCCTACCTGGACTGGTTGGAAGATTTGAACAAACGGGATAGCCGCCTACGGGCCGTGCTGCGCCGCAGCCTGGCCTTTGATCCCGGCGCGTTTCCAGCGGCCTATCCCTATGTCGAACCCTTCCTCAAGGATGAAGACAGCCCCTGGCGCCGGCAGGTGCATTACCTGGTGGCCGCCTTGTGGGCGGCCCACTGGAAATCCGGGCGTACCGGAGCCCCCCTGACCATCGGCAAGGCCGTTGCGCAGCACCAGTTGGTGAGCGGGTTCGCCAGTACTGAACGCCGCTTCATCGCGCTGCTCGATGCGGACGCCGACGAACTGCCCTACCGGCTGCGCCAGATGGTCGCCGTGCTGAAGGATCCGGTCATCGACTTCCATGCACTGCTCGTAGACCTGTTGCGTTGGCACGCCCCCGACAAGCGCATCCAGAACCAGTGGGCGCGTCAGTTCTATCGCACGCTGCAAAAAGGTACCGATCTGCCTGAAGAATCCGAAACCGAAGAGGAGTCCGCATGAAAACTATCGTCGAGATCCACGTGCTGCAGAACTTTGCCCCGTCCAATCTGAACCGCGACGATACTGGTGCCCCCAAGGATGCGCTATTCGGTGGCACGCGCCGGGCCCGCATTTCCAGCCAGTGTTCTAAGCGGGCTATTCGTGAGTATTTCAAGCAGCAAAACGCAGAGTGGGTGGCGAGCAGGACCAGACGCCTCGTCGACGAAATCTCAAAACAACTGTGCAAACAGCTCGGGGATGCGGCCACAGTTGGCGACGTGACCAAGGTCGTCGAGCGCGCCATCGGTTGCCTAGGCTCCAACAAAAAGGTGAAGGTCGACAAGGAGAAGAAAACGGATGTGCTCCTGTTCATCAGCCCAAGAGAGTTGGCCGCACTTGCAGAGGTGATTTACAGGAACTTTAAGGTGCTTAGCGCAGAGAAGGTTCCTGATCCAATCGTGAAAGAACTGAATGGCGCTCTTGATGGAGAGGATGATCGCAGCCGCTTGAGCGTCGATGTTGCCCTTTTTGGGCGGATGCTTGCTGTGATGCCCGAAAAGAACCAGAACGCCGCCTGCCAGGTCGCCCATGCCCTGTCCACCCACGCAGTGGAACGGGAATTCGACTTCTACACTGCGGTGGACGATCTGAAACCCGAGGACACCGCAGGGGCGGACATGATGGGCACGGTGGAATTCAATTCCGCCTGCTTCTACCGCTACGCCGTGGTGGACTGGGAGAAACTGGGCCAGAACCTGCAGGACGACACCGAACTGGCCGCCAAGGGCCTGCGTGCCTTTCTCGAAGGCTTCGTGGTGGCCGAGCCCACCGGCAAGCAGAACACCTTTGCTGCCCACAACCCGCCGGAATTCGTATTGGTTACGGTGCGCCGCAATACGGCACCGCGCAATCTGGCCAATGCTTTCGAGACCGCCATCCGCGCCCGGGACAGCCTGACGCGCAGTTCCGCCAACGCGCTGCTGGGCAAGGCCAGGGGGCTGCAGGCGGCCTATGGTGGCGAAGCGGCAGCCTTCGTGCTGGACCTGACCGGTGCGGAGGTCGGCGACGTGGCGGCGCCGGTAGCCTCCCTCGCCGCGCTGCTCGACGCGGCGATGGCCGAAGTGCAGCGGGGCTGAACCATGGCGACCGTACTGCTGCGACTGATGGGGCCGATGCAGTCCTGGGGCACCATCAGCCGCTTCGATGAGCGGGACACCGGCAAGGAGCCCAGCAAGTCGGGCGTGCTTGGGCTGGTGGCGGCCGCCCTTGGCATCGACCGGGAGAACTGGTACGACCTAGAACCTCTGTGCCGGCTGCGAATGGGCGTGCGCCACGACCGTCATGGAGTGCCAAAACGCGATTACCAGACTGCCCAGCGGGTGATTTCCGCGGACGGTTCGAAGATCCACGACACCGCCGTCACCACCCGCCACTACCTCGCCGATGCCGCCTTCCTGGTTGGCCTGTGCGGCGAGGACCGCCCCCTGCTCGAACGCATCCATGGTGCCCTCGCCGATCCGGTGTGGCCGCTTGCCCTGGGACGCAAGTCCTATGTGCCCTCGGAGCCCATCTGGATGCCCGATGCGGTGGTGGATGCCGATCTGCGCGAGACACTTGTCCGGTGGCCCGACATCACGTCACCCCGCCCCGGCGCGCCACGTAACCCGTGGATTCTGTCCCTGGAATCCGCCGACCGCTCTGGCCTGATGAAGATGGATCAGCCCCTGTCATCCTTTGCTGAGCGCCGCTTCGGCCCCCGTTTCGTTGTTTCGGAGGTGCTGGATGTTCCTGTCCAAACTGGTGCTTGACCCCGCCCACCCTCAGGCGCGGCGGGATCTGGCCAATGCCTATGAGATGCACCGCACCCTGAGCCGGGTCTATGCCGAGAGCCCGGATGGCCCGCCGGCACGCTTCCTGTGGCGGCTGGAGCGCAGCGGCAACCGCTTGCCGGAGGAGGGGGCCACCGTACTGCTGCAATCAGCTACGCCCGGTCGTTGGCAGTGCCTGCAGGAGCTGCTCGGCTACGCCCGCACCCTGCATCCCGACAAGGCGGTGCCGGTGGAGTTGCTGCTGCAAGCCAGCAGCAGCCATGTGTTCCGACTCAGCTGCAATCCCACCGTGACCCGCGATGGAAAGCGCTATGGTCTGCTGCGTGAAGAAGAACAACTCGCCTGGCTGGCCCGCCAGGGGCGCCAGCACGGCTTCGCCCCCCTGCATGTCCGCATTGGCCGCAGTGAGCGCATCAGCCATCGGCAGGGGCGTACCGGCCAGCGCATCACGCTGCAGGTGGTGCAGTTCGACGGCTTGCTGCGGGTGGAGGAGCTCGCGCAACTGGGGCAGGCCCTGGTGAACGGTATTGGTCACGGCAAGGCGCTGGGCATGGGGATGCTGTCGCTTGCGCCGGCACACGGTTGACCATGCTCCCACCCCTCAAACCCATCCCCATCAAGGAGCGCCTGTCCATCGTCTTCGTCGAGAAGGGCGAGATTGACGTGGTGGACGGGGCCTTCGTGGTGGTGGATCAGCAGGGTTTCCGGGTGCGGCCGGTGCTCACCCACATCCCAGTGGGCGGAGTCGCCTGCATCATGCTGGAGCCGGGCACCCGGGTGTCCCACATGGCGGCGGCGTTGGCTGCGCGGGTGGGCACGCTGCTGGTGTGGGTGGGGGAGGCCGGCGTGCGCCTGTACTCCGCCGGCCAGCCCGGCGGCGCGCGCGCCGACCGTCTGCTCTACCAGGCCCGCCTGGCGCTGGACGAAGCCCTGCGGCTGAAGGTGGTGCGCAAAATGTACGCGCTACGCTTCGGCGAGGAACCGCCGGCCCGGCGCAGCGTGGAGCAACTGCGCGGTATCGAAGGCGCGCGGGTCAAGCGTACATACCAACTACTGGCGCAGAAATTCGGCGTGAAGTGGTCCGGCCGAGCCTACAACCCGGAGGATTGGGATGTCTCCGATCTCCCGAACCGCTGCCTGTCATCGGCCACCTCCGCGTTGTACGGCGTGACCGAAGCCGCTGTGCTGGCCGCGGGTTATGCCCCGGCAGTGGGTTTCATCCACACCGGCAAACCGCTCTCTTTTGTGTACGACGTGGCCGATATCTACAAATTCGACACCGTGGTGCCCGCGGCCTTTCAGGTGGCTGCCAGCAACCCGCACAACCCGGAGAGGGCAGTGCGCTTGGCCTGCCGCGACATCTTCCGCAAGACCAAACTGCTGGAGCGCATCATCCCGGACATTGAGGAGATTCTCGCTGCCGGCGAGATCCCACGCCCCGAGACTCCAGAAGAATCCGTCGCTCCCGCCATTCCCAACCCGGAGAACCTGGGCGATGCTGGTCATCGTGCTTGAGAACGCCCCGCCCCGGTTGCGCGGCCGGCTGGCGGTGTGGTTGCTGGAGGTGCGCGCTGGAGTGTACGTGGGTACCTACTCGCGAAAGGTGCGCGAGCACGTCTGGAGCCAGGTGGAGGCTGGCATCGAGGATGGCAACGCGGTGATGATGTGGGCCACCAACAACGAAGCCGGCTTCGAGTTCCAGACCCTCGGCTCCAACCGCCGCTTGCCTGCTGACTGGGACGGCGTGAGGCTGGTGAGCTTCCACCCGGAAGCGAAGAGCGACGATCTTTGATAATTTGCATAAATGACAATGGCGTCTGTTTGAGCCGGTAAAATTCTGGCTGCCGAAGTTTCCATGGAAATTCATGGAGATGGAGGAAGTGCGTTCCCCACGTGCGTGGGGATGAACCGTCGGGCAGAGCTGGCCGTGTTCTTGTTCTTCAGCGTTCCCCACGTGCGTGGGGATGAACCGGCGGAAGGGCCGGACGAAAAGAAGCCGGCCGGGCGTTCCCCACGTGCGTGGGGATGAACCGACCACCTGGCCACCGTCGCGCACGCCTTCGATGCGTTCCCCACGTGCGTGGGGATGAACCGACGAGTACGAAAAGAGCGGAAGATGGGGCTCCGCGTTCCCCACGTGCGTGGGGATGAACCGCCGGTTGCCGCGCCGGCTGAAAGCGTTGTCGAGCGTTCCCCACGTGCGTGGGGATGAACCGAATCCCTCGACGACCTCTTCTTCAACGTCGAAGCGTTCCCCACGTGCGTGGGGATGAACCGTCGTCGGCCTCGACCCCGCCCGGCCAATCGATGCGTTCCCCACGTGCGTGGGGATGAACCGGTTTCGCGGCTGACCAGCGACCAGCGGAACTGGCGTTCCCCACGTGCGTGGGGATGAACCGGTCGCGGTTTCCAACGGGCACATCGCCCTGATGCGTTCCCCACGTGCGTGGGGATGAACCGCTGGCGAGCTGCTCGCACAGCAGCGCGGCGGCGCGTTCCCCACGTGCGTGGGGATGAACCGCTCGCCGAGAAGGTGCGCGAGCTGGCGCTGTTGCGTTCCCCACGTGCGTGGGGATGAACCGGCACCACGTTCGATGACGCGGTGATCGGTGCGGCGTTCCCCACGTGCGTGGGGATGAACCGCCGTCGCGGCTCCCGATCAGCTCCTCGAGGCGGCGTTCCCCACGTGCGTGGGGATGAACCGAACGTCGTGCATCACTACCCGCTAACCATCGGGCGTTCCCCACGTGCGTGGGGATGAACCGCCCGATTCACGCAGGAACTTGTCGGAGCGCCCGCGTTCCCCACGTGCGTGGGGATGAACCGACGGCGACCGCGGCATCCCGCGCGACGTCGCCGCGTTCCCCACGTGCGTGGGGATGAACCGGTCCGCAACGGATGGCCTACGAGAGCGAGGCCGCGTTCCCCACGTGCGTGGGGATGAACCGAACACCCTGCTGGGGCTCTGACGATGGCCGACGCGTTCCCCACGTGCGTGGGGATGAACCGCCCGAAGTGCTCGACAAGTTCGACGCCGACCAGCGTTCCCCACGTGCGTGGGGATGAACCGGCACGTAGCTGATCAGCTCGTTGGATTGGTTGGCGTTCCCCACGTGCGTGGGGATGAACCGACTATCTCGGCTATGAGGGCCTGCGTGCAAACGCGTTCCCCACGTGCGTGGGGATGAACCGTGCGTGGGTATTGCCGATGCGATGGCCGATAAGCGTTCCCCACGTGCGTGGGGATGAACCGTCGTACCCCGACGCGGGCGCTCTCAGCGTCGACGCGTTCCCCACGTGCGTGGGGATGAACCGCAGACCCTCGACGCACGTCTGCGCATGCTCAAGCGTTCCCCACGTGCGTGGGGATGAACCGTCGGCCGGCGCCGGGTAGTCCGACACCCCTACGCGTTCCCCACGTGCGTGGGGATGAACCGTCGGGCTTGGTATCGGTGCCATTGCCGCCGGTGCGTTCCCCACGTGCGTGGGGATGAACCGGCCCCAGTCCAGAACGGATGCGCCTCATGGCTGCGTTCCCCACGTGCGTGGGGATGAACCGCAGGCTGCATCTGCTGGAGGTGGCGGCGTGGGGCGTTCCCCACGTGCGTGGGGATGAACCGACGCCAGCCCATGTCGAGGTACTCAACGACATGCGTTCCCCACGTGCGTGGGGATGAACCGATCGACTTCCAGCGCGTCGCGCTGAACATCCGGCGTTCCCCACGTGCGTGGGGATGAACCGGCGACGAGCCAGCGCAAGTCTTCAGCGCGACGGCGTTCCCCACGTGCGTGGGGATGAACCGCCCTCACGCTGTTCATTGAAGAATCGGCCTACGCGTTCCCCACGTGCGTGGGGATGAACCGCCGGCCTTGAACGCCGGCCGGAGTGGATTGGAGCGTTCCCCACGTGCGTGGGGATGAACCGTGCAGCTCAACGGGTCCAGCATTCCCGGCAACGCGTTCCCCACGTGCGTGGGGATGAACCGCCGGTCACCCGCAGGATGTTGGCGGGAGTGACGCGTTCCCAACGGGCGTGGGGATGAACCGACGTTGAATTCGTGGAAGTCGAGGCGTGAGATGCGTTCCCCACGTGCGTGGGG
>SSSX01000768.1 GCA_015657735.1 Zoogloeaceae bacterium | reverse complement strand
TCGAGGAAGATCACCGGGTCGTTGTCGCGGATCGACTGGATCAGCAGGCCCTTGGCGTCGTAGGGGTTGGACGGCACCACCACCTTCAGGCCCGGGATGTGGGTGAAGATGTTGTACAGGCACTGCGAGTGCTGGGCCGCGGCGCGGAAGCCGGCGCCGTACATGGCGCGGATCACCACCGGCGTCTCGGCCTTGCCGCCGAACATGTAGCGGAACTTGGCCGCCTGGTTGAAGATCTGGTCGAAGCACACGCCGAGGAAGTCGACGAACATCAGCTCGGCCACCGGGCGCATGCCGCAGCACGCCGCGCCGATCGCGGCGCCGACGTAGCCGGACTCGGAGATCGGGGTGTCGATCACGCGGCCGGGGTGCTTGTGGTAGAGGCCGCGGGTCACGCCCAGCACGCCGCCCCAGGCGTCCTGTTCGCCCGGCGAACCGGCGCCGCCGGCGACGTCCTCGCCCATGACGATCACGTTCTGGTCGCGGGCCATTTCCTGGTCGAGGGCCTCGTTGATGGCCTGCTGGTAGGTGATTTTTCTTGCCATGATGGGTTTGTCTCCTTTGAATTCGTGCGGGTCGCGGCTCAGTAGCTGACGTACACGTCGGTGAGCAGGTCGGCCTCGGTGGGCTTGGGATCGGACTTGGCCTTCTGCACCGAATCGTCGATGAGGGCCTTGACCTCGGCGTCGATGGCGTCCAGGTCGGCCTGGGTGAGCGCACCGGTCTCGGTGACGCGGCGGGCGAACTGCATCAGGCAGTCCTTGTTGTCGCGCAGCGCCTGCACTTCGCCCGGCGCGCGGTAGGTTTGCTGGTCGCCCTCGAAGTGGCCGTAGTAGCGCGACAGCTTCACTTCCACCAGCGACGGGCCGCCGCCGTTCCTGGCGCGCTCGATGGCCTCGCCGGCGGCCTCGTACACCGCGAAGAAGTCGAAACCATCGACCGTCACGCCGGGCATGCCGAAGGCCGCGGCGCGATCGGCGATGTTCTCGCAGGCCACCGAGAACTTCGACGAGGTGGCTTCGGCGTAGCCGTTGTTCTCGGCCAGGAAGATCACCGGCAGGTGCCACACCGACGCGAGGTTCATGGCCTCGAAGATCGTGCCCTGGTTGGAGGCGCCGTCGCCGAAGAAGCACACGCTGACATGCGGCTGGCCGCGCAGCTTGGCCGCCAGCGCGGTGCCGCACACCAGCGGACCGCCGCCGCCGACGATGCCGTTGGCGCCGAGCATGCCCACCGACAGGTCGGCGATGTGCATCGAACCGCCCTTGCCCTTGCAGGTGCCGGTCTGGCGGCCCCAGATCTCGGCCATCATGCCGACCGGATCGACGCCCTTGGCGATGCAGTGGCCGTGCCCGCGGTGGGTGCTGGCGATGTGGTCGGCGGGCGTGAGGTTCATGCACACGCCGGTCGCCGAGGCCTCCTCGCCGGCGTAAAGGTGCACGAAGCCCGGAATCTCGCCGGTGGCGAAATCGGTATGCAGGCGCTCTTCGAATTCGCGGATGGTGCGCATGGTGCGATAGGCCTGGAGCAGGCCCTCGCGTTCGAGTTTCTTGGTCACGGTTGTCTCCACTTGTGTTGGATGTGTTGAGGGCACCCGGCGGCGGTCCATGACGGTCCGCCGCCCGGATTCAGGACGGGGCGACCTGACGGTCGGCCCCCGTTTGCCACGCCGCGACGGGCAGGCCGTCGCGGGAGGCGGTTTCGGGTCCGGCGGGCGCCGCGAGGGCATCCGCCGCATGGGCGGCAGCCAGCGTGGCCGCCACGTCGAGGGTCACCGGGCCGTCCGGCGCGAGGCGCACGCTGGCCGGGCGACGGCCATCCAGAACGATCTCGGGCTCGCCATCGAGCGCGAGGATGGCGCGGCCGGCACCGACGGCGAAATGCTCGCCGGGCTGCATGAGCCCGCTCGCCGCCACCTCCACCGCCAGTACCTGCCCCGGCGCGATGGCGGCCAGGCGCCGCGGCCCGGTGCCGCGCCTGACCCAGCGGCCGCAGGGCGCCGTCCGGGCCACCGGGCCGCAGGCCGCGGCAAGCGCCGACAGGCCGATCGCGGCAGGCTCGGCAAAGGCCGCGAACACCGTCTCGACCTCGTCGGGCGAACACACCGCCCGGGCGCCGAGGCAGTCCGCCGGCATCACGCAGACATCCACCAGGGCCAGCGCTTCGCCGTCCGGATGGACGACGCGCAGGCACTTGTTGCGCACCAGCACCGGGGTCACCCGTCCGACGGCGGCCAGCCCCGCGGCGAGGCCGACGACGGTCGCCTCGCGCAGTTCGGGAAAGGCGTTGTTGGTTCCCGACGAGATCGTCGCGAGCGGCGTATCGCCGGCTGCTGCCGCCACCGCACGGTGGGTGCCGTCGCCGCCGAGCACGACGATCAGGGCCACGCCGGCGGCGACCATCTCGCGCACCGCACGCACCGTGTCGCGGGCATCCTCGAGCACCGGCATATCGATGAAGTCGAGCCGCGGCCAGCGCACGGTGCCGCGGCGCCGATTGAGCTCCACCGCCCGGCGCAGGCGCACGGCAATGCCGGCCCGGTCGGGCATCATCAGCACACGCGTCACGCCGGTCGCACCCAGCGCGCCGAGCACCCGCTCGACACTATTGACCTTGTCGGCAGCCGAATAAACCGCCGCCCCGCTGGTCAATCGCCGGATATCGTGCCCCGACGCGGGATTGGCGACGATACCAATCACAGGAG
>SSSX01000767.1 GCA_015657735.1 Zoogloeaceae bacterium | reverse complement strand
GCCGGCGGGATGAACCACGGGCGCGGGTCGGGCGTGGTGCCGTAGGCGCGGTCGAGCAGGTCGGTGACGGCCTGGGCCTGACGCCGGGCGAGGCCGCTGCGCGGCAGGCGGCGGATGTCGGCCAGCCGGCGCGCACCGATGCCGGCAAGGAGCGCCAGGCTGTCGGCAGCGGGGGCCGTTGCGCCGCTGCCGCCGGAGAGGGCGGCGAGGGGCAGGGCATCGAGGGCGTCGCTCAAGCCTGCGCCATCGACCTGGCTGCCCGGCGCCCAGCAGGCCAGCCAGCCGGCCGCCAGCGGCGTGGGGGCGACGGCGAGGCGGCCGGTGAAGCCGAGTTCGTCGAGTCCGCTGTCGATGGCGGCGCACAGCGGAGCGAGCCCGCCGAACAGGCGCAGGCTGGCGTGGATATCGAGGAGCAGGGTGGCCGGCGGGTCAAGACTGAGCGCCGGCGTGAAGCGGCCGGCCCAGCAGGCGATGTCGGCGAGGGCGGCGAGTTCCTGCGGGACGTTCCGGTCGATCAGACGGAGGTCGGGGGCCAGCGCGAGGGCGCCGGCGCGTGTGAGCCCGGGCGTCACGCCCCGCGTCGCGGCGGTCCGATCCACCGCCACCACCCGCTGACGTGGCCGGGGGCCGAGGATCGCCAGCGGCGCGCGGTCAGCGTGCCCGCGCGTGAAAATCTGCAGGGCCAGATCGGGCAGGTGGAGGGCGCACCAGAGCATGGACGGAGGAAGGCAGAGGCGTGTCGGCGCCGGGGCGGGGCGAAGCGCCGGGCCAACTCAGGGCGATTGGAATCGGGCCAGCCAGCCGGTGGCCGCGGCGTTTCAGAACATGTACGTCCACGCCGCCGTCGGTGGCCGCCAGCGCCAGTCGCAGCACCGCCGGTGACGGCTGGCCGGCGAGCGTGTCGGGACGGATCAGGATCAGCGCAGTGGCGCTTTCCTCGGCAGCCAGCTGCAGGCGGCGCAGGGCGCCCAGATCGGCCTCGGCGAGCCACAGCAGAACGACTTCGCAACTGCGCGATTCGAGCGCCTGGCGGGCCGCCCAGCGGGCATGGGCCGGGCTGTCGGCCTGGACGACGAGCAGGCGTTCGAGGGGAACGCCGGCAGCGGCCAGGGCCGGCGCGTAGGGCAGGCCGGGAGGCGCGACGCAGACCGCCCAGCGCCGGGCGGGAATCCGGGTCAGGAGCGGCAGCAGCAGGCCGAGTTCGCCGATGCCGATGCGGGGGACGAGGATTTCGGTCAGCGCGCCGACCGGCCAGCCGCCGCCCGGCAGGGCTGCGTCGAGAAGCGGATGACCGGTGGGCAGGCCGGCGACCGCTGCATTCGCCAGCCGGTCGCCCCGCCAGACGAGATGGTCGAGGCTGGCCGGCGGGCTGAATGCAGGGGAGGCGAGGGCGGCTGCCATGGGTCAGTGGAGGTGGAGGCAAGACGTGCGAAGGAGGCGGATCGGCCTCGCCGGCTGGGGGCGGACGAGCGGAGCGACCTGCCGCGGATCGGGTCTTTTCCGTCTGTCAGCGCCTGGATTCGATTTGGCCTGGTTCAGAGGCTGTCGCTGCGGATCAGGCCGACGGCGAGCCCTTCGATCTCCAGCGGGGCGCTGCGGGTATCCACGACGATGGGGGCGAAATCGGGGTTGGCCGGCAGCAGCTCGACGATCGGCCCCTTGCGTGAGAGGCG
>SSSX01000766.1 GCA_015657735.1 Zoogloeaceae bacterium | reverse complement strand
CCAGCGCATCGTCCGCGACGCGCTGCCGGACCTGATCCTTCTCGACTGGATGCTGCCCGGCATGTCGGGGGTCGAATTCGCCCGCCGCCTGCGCGCCGAGGAGCGCACCCGCTCGATTCCGCTGATCATGCTGACCGCCCGTGGCGAAGAGCAGGACAAGGTGATGGGGCTCGAGTCGGGCGCCGACGACTACATCACCAAGCCCTTCTCGCCGCGCGAACTGGTGGCCCGCATCAAGGCCGTGCTGCGTCGCCGGGCGCCTGAAACCACCGAGGATGCGGTGGACCTGGGTGGGCTGCGCCTCGACCCGGCCACCCACCGGCTGGCCGCGGCCGGCAGCCCGGTGACCCTCGGGCCGACCGAATTCCGTCTGCTGCACTTCCTGATGACTCACCCGGAGCGGGTTCATTCCCGGGCCCAGTTGCTCGATCAGGTGTGGGGCGACCACGTCTTCGTCGAAGAGCGCACCGTCGATGTGCACATCCGCCGTCTGCGCTGCGCGCTCGAGCCGACCGGCCACGACAGTCTGGTGCAGACCGTGCGCGGCAGCGGCTACCGGTTCTCGACCCAGCAGGAATCCGCTTCGGTACGATGATCGGTGCCTGAATTCATTGCGGAAGGGGTGGCCGCGATCCGTCCCATCAGTTACATCCGCGTCGCGGTGGTCACCGTGCTGGCGCTCATCGCCGCCACCGCGGCGGGCGTTGCGGTGATTTTCGGGGCCGTGGCCGGGTTGGCGACGTTTTCGGTTCTGCTGCTGGCCGCCGGCGTGTATCACGTCAACAATCTGTTCAAGCTGGTGCGCTGGCTGCGCACGCCGGTCGATCTGTCGGCGCCGTTGCCGCGCGCCTTCGGTCTGTGGGACAACGTCTTTGCCGACGTGAACCGTCATGCCCGCAGCGCGAGTCACCGCCAGGAGCGTCTGTCGGCGGCCCTCGAGCGCTTCCGCGAAGCCAGCCAGGCGATGCCCCACGGGCTGATGTTCCTGTCGAACGCGCACACCATCGAATGGGTCAATCGGCAGGGCGAGCAGCAGTTCGGCCTCGACCGCACCCGTGACCAGGGCACGCCGGTGACCAACATCGTCCGCCAGCCGGATTTCGTCCGCTATCTGCAGGACGGTCGCTACGACGAGCCGCTGAGTTTCACGATCGGCCGTCCGGTGGCCCGCACGCTGATGGTCCACGTCGTGCCGTTCAGCGACGACATGCGCCTGCTGATGTCGGAGGACATCACCCAGGGCCAGCGCGTCGAGGCGATGCGGCGGGATTTCGTCGCCAACGTGTCCCACGAGATGCGCACCCCGTTGACCGTGG
>SSSX01000765.1 GCA_015657735.1 Zoogloeaceae bacterium | reverse complement strand
TCATGCGCATCGAGGTGCCGTCGAAGCCGTGCTCCTTGAACAACAACTCGGCCGCGTCGAGGATACGACTGCGGGTGTCGGCGGGAACTCTCGGGATATCGTCGCGCATGGTCGGCTGGATGAGTGGCTCGGGTCAGGGTTGAATCAAACGGTCGTTTTAATCATACGTTCAGTTTGATCAATGTCAACAAATTTCGACGCTGCAGCGCAGCAGCGGTGGATGTAGACAATTGAAGCGCGCGCACCCGAAACGCTGCTCGGAACATATGAATTTGGTGATCGATGGCTGACCGAAGCACGGAGCGCCATCCTGCTGGTGCCCTCCGTCGTCGCCAGGCTCGAATGGAATGCCATGGTCAATCCGGCACACCCCGATGCACGGCAGCTGACGCTTTCCCGCGCTGAAAAAGTCATGTGGGATCGGCGCCTCTTCGAGCGTCCGGTTGTGCTGTAACCCGCCGCCCCCTGCGGGGAAGTTCCCGGTCCCCGAGATCACGCTTGGTCGAAAGATAAGTCCCCCTGGCTATGCCCGCGATACGACCAGCGGCCCCCTGAGCGGGTTTTCCGAGCAGCGCACCCTCGACAGTCAAGGCGGCCGACGGCAGCATGATGGCCATCTGGGTGACCCCGGATGGTTCCGGCCTGTCGATCAATGCGCCGGTCAACACTTTGAGCCGGCCGGCGGTCGGCACGGCCACTCGGAAAGCATTGCCATTAACAAGCCTAAACCCGGCAGCCGCTACCGCCCTGCGGCGGTAGCGGCTACCAGTTCGGCCAGAACTTCTTTGCGGTGAGTATCAACAGGCCGTAGAGCGGAGCGAGCGTACGTTGCCGCGCCTGCCATGCCGAGTCTGAAATGACCATGAACATGAACATGAACATGAAGGATGAGACATGGCAACCGCAACAGTGTAGAGCCGGGGTCGGCGGATGCGACGTGAGGATCTTCGCCGCCGCCCAAGCTGATGGCGGCTTTCAGCGTGGTGCGTCCAAGAGCAGTCACCGCACCGGGTTTTTTGGCACCGCTCGGCCACGCTCCAACGATTCAGCTCGCGAGGGTCAGCACAATCTTGCCGATGTGCCGGCCGGAGTCCATCAACCGGTGCGCATCGGCTGCCGCTTCCAGCGGGAAAGT
>SSSX01000764.1 GCA_015657735.1 Zoogloeaceae bacterium | reverse complement strand
TCGAAGACCAGGCGCACCGGCGCGTCCTTGCCCGATTCGTCGCGGACGCGGTCGAGGGCGCCGAGCATCAGCGCCTTGAGCTGGGCCTGGTCCGCATCGATGGATTTCTTGCCGGTCTTGGGTTGCGGGTTGGTCAGGGTCTCGATCTCGAACAGCACCTTCTGCGCCGACACGCCCGGCGGCAGTTCGGTGACGACCAGCTGCCACTGGCCGCGCGCCAGATCCTCGATGATCCAGCGGGCGCGCAGCTTGAGGCTGCCGCGGCCGCTTTCGTAGGCGGCGCGGATGTCGGCCGCCGGCGAGATGAGCTGGCCGCCGCCCGGGAAATCCGGCCCGGCGATGTGGCCGAGCAGGTCGGCCACGCCGGCCTGCGGGTTTTCGATGGCATGGATCGCCGCGCTGGCCACTTCGCGCAGATTGTGCGACGGGATTTCCGTCGCCATGCCCACCGCAATGCCGGACGCCCCGTTGAGCAGCACGAAGGGCAGGCGCGCCGGCAGCAGTTGCGGTTCCTCGAAGGCGCCGTCGTAGTTGGGGCGGAAATCCACGGTGCCGCGGTCGATCTCCGACAGCAGCAGTTCGGCGATCGGCGTCAGGCGGCATTCGGTGTACCGCATCGCCGCCGCCGAGTCGCCATCGCGGGAGCCGAAGTTGCCCTGCCCATCGACCAGCGGGTAGCGCAGCGAAAAATCCTGGGCGACGCGGACCATCGCGTCATACACGCTGGTATCGCCGTGGGGGTGGTACTTGCCGATCACGTCGCCGACCACCCGGGCCGACTTGACGTGCTTGCCGCCCGGCGCGAGGCGCATCTCGTTCATCGCGAACAGAATGCGCCGCTGCACCGGCTTGAGGCCGTCCTCGACCTGCGGCAGCGCACGCGCCTTGACCACGCTCATCGCGTAGGCCAGATAGGCGCGTTCGGCGTAAAGATCGAGGGGCAGCGCATCGTCGCTGGCCGAGAGCGGCGTGGCAGGCGGCGGGGCGGGCGGCGCGCCGTTGCCGGCGGGAGCGTCGCCAGGCGGCGCGTCGAAAAGATCCGGAGTGTCGTTCATGATGCTGCGCGGGTGCGCGCTGGGGGTTGCGAGAATCGGCGGCAAAAATACCACAGACCGAGGGCTTTCCCGCGGCGCTCGACAGGTTTGAGAGGCCGGCTGGCGGTCATCGGAAATCTGTCGAAGGATGCCGGGCGATCCGTGGAGCACATCGGACACGGATTTCGAGATCGCACGCAAATGCCGCGGGACGACAGGCAGGAACTGCTACACCCCGGCCGGACGATCCGAGATGACTGGCAAATGTTGCGTCACATGCGGCGCATCCGGAATGTTATGCGGCAAACCTGAAATGTCGTGCGGCGCATCCGGAATGTCGTG
>SSSX01000763.1 GCA_015657735.1 Zoogloeaceae bacterium | reverse complement strand
GGCGGCCTACACGACCCTCGTGGCCGATCAGGTGGGGGTGATCACCGCCATTTCGGCCGAGGTCGGGCAGGTCGTGAAGGACTCGGTGGCGGTGATGAAACTGGCCCGCGACGGTGAGCGCGAGGTGTCGATCGCCGTGCCCGAGGGCCGCATCGCGGCCTTGCGCCAGGCTGGCGCGGTCGGCGTGCGGCTGGCGGCCGATCCGGATGCGACGCTGGCCGGCCGGGTGCGCGAGATCGCTCCGGGCGCCGACGCGGCGACGCGGACCTACGCGGTGCGCGTGACGATCGTCGATCCGCCTCCGGCGCTGCGCCTCGGCATGACCGCCAGCGTGATCCTGCCTGACGCCGGCAGCGCCGCCGGGGCCTTGCTGGTGCCGGCGACGGCGGTGTTCGAGCATCAGGGCGGCAGTGCGGTGTGGATCATGCAGCCGGACGGGCCGTTGGTCCGGGCGGTGTTGCGCAAGGTCGAGGTGCGCCAGTTCCGCGAGGATGGCGTGCTGCTGGCCGGCGGTGTGAAACCGGGCGAAACCATCGCCGTGGCGGGCGTTCACAAGATCGTCGCCGGCCAGCAGCTGCAGCCGCTGGCGGCGCGGAGCGGGGGCTGAGCGATGGGTTTCAACCTTTCCGAATGGGCGCTGCGCCACCAGCCGCTGGTGCGCTATCTGATCGTCCTGCTGGCGGTCGTCGGGGCGCTGGCCTACCAGACCCTCGGCCAGTCCGAAGATCCGCCGTTCACCTTCAAGGTGATGGTGGTGCGCACCGAATGGCCGGGGGCGTCGGCGCGCGAGGTCGAGGCCCAGCTCACCGACCGCATCGAGAAGAAGCTGCAGGAGGTGCCGTATGTGGACTACCTGCGCAGCTACTCGCGGCCCGGCGAGTCGGTGGTGATGTTCGTGGCCCGCGACCGGACGCCGCCAAAGGAGGTGCCGGAGGTTTTCTATCAGGTCCGCAAGAAGATCGGTGACATCCGCCAGACGCTGCCGGCGGGCATCCGCGGGCCGTTTTTCAACGACGAGTTCGGCGACGTGTTCGGCAACATCTACGCGCTGACCGGCGACGGCTTCGACCACGCCCGGCTGAAGGCCGAGAGCGAGAAGATCCGCGCCGAACTGCTGCGCGTGCCGGGCGTCGCCAAGGTCGATCTGATCGGCGAGCAGGAGCAGCGCATCTACGTCCAGCTCTCCAACGCGCGGCTGGCGACCCTCGGTCTCGATGTCCAGACCGTCGCGGCGGCGCTGGCGCAGCAGAACACGGTGGCGCCCGGCGGTTACTTCGAAACCCGCGACGAGCGCATCTACCTGCGCCCGAGCGGTGCCTACGACAGCGTCGAGGCGATCCGCGCGACGACCATCCGGGCCGGCGGCCGCGAGTTGCGCATCGGCGACATCGCCACCGTCAGCCGCGGTTTCGTCGAGCCGCCGGCGCCGCGCTTCCGCTTCCGCGGGCAGGACGCGCTGGGCCTCGGCGTGGCGATGACGAAGGGCGGCGACATCATCGCCCTCGGCGGCAACCTGCACGACACGGTGGCGCGCGTCCAGGCGCAACTGCCGGTGGGCATGGAGCTGACCGAGGTGGCCAGCCAGCCGGCGGCGGTGCAGCGCTCGATCAGCGAGTTCGTGCGCTCGCTGGCCGAGGCGGTGATCATCGTGCTGGTGGTGTGCTTCTTCTCGCTGGGGCTGCGCACCGGGCTGGTAGTTGCGCTGTCGATCCCGCTGGTGCTGGCGGTCACCTTCTTTGGCATGCGTCTGTTCGACGTGGGGCTGCACAAGATTTCGCTCGGCGCGCTGATCCTCGCCCTCGGGCTGCTGGTGGACGACGCGATCATCGCCGTCGAGATGATGCTGGTGAAGATGGAGCAGGGCTGGGAGCGCTCGAAGGCGGCGGCCTTCGCCTACACCAGCACCGCCGGGCCGATGCTGTCCGGCACGCTGGTGACGGTGGCCGGCTTCCTGCCGATCGCCACCGCCCAGTCGTCCACCGGCGAATACACCCGCTCGATCTTCCAGGTGAACGCCATCGCGCTGCTGGCCTCGTGGCTGGCGGCGGTGATCGTGGTGCCCTACCTGGGCTACGTGCTGCTGCCCGATCCGCGGGCGCCGCGGCGCGTGTCGTGGTTCGCCCGCCGCTTCCCGCGCCTCGAGCGTCTCAAGGAACGTATCGGCCTCGGCGAGCCGCACTTCGAGGGCGACGAGGACGCCGTCTTCCGCACGCCGTTCTACAACCGCTTCCGCCGCCTGGTGGACCGCTGCGTGGCGCGGCGCTGGGTCGTCATTGGCACCACGCTGGCGATCTTCGCCGCCGCGCTGGCCGGTTTCGGTTTCGTCCAGCAGCAGTTCTTCCCGAGCTCGACGCGCCTCGAACTGCTGGTCGACCTGCGCCTGCCGGAAGGCTCCAGCCTGCGCGCCACCCAGGCCGCCGCCCAGCAGATCGAAGCCGTGCTCGACAAGGAGGCCGGCATCACCAACTACGTGACCTACGTGGGCAGCGGCAGCCCGCGGTTTTACCTGCCGCTGGACCAGCAGCTGCCGGCGCCCAACTTCGCGCAGTTCGTGATCCTCACCGACAACATCGCGGCCCGCGAGGCGCTGCGCGAACGGATGATCGAACTGTTCCGGCGCGATTTCCCGAACCTGCGGGGCAACGTCAGCCGTCTCGAGAACGGGCCGCCGGTGGGTTTCCCGGTGCAGTTCCGGGTCAGCGGGCCGGACATTCCGACGCTGCGCGGCATTGCCGCCGAGGTGGCGGCGACCATGCGCGGCGACCCGGATCTGGCCGACGTACAGTTCGACTGGGACGAGCAGTCCAAGGTGGTGCGCGTCGAGGTCGATCAGCACAAGGCGCGCCTGGTCGGGCTCAGCACCCAGGACGTGGCCAATTTCCTCAACGCCTCCCAGCGCGGGCTGGCCGCCACCAGCTACCGGGAAGGCATCGAGTCGATCGACGTGGTGCTGCGCGGCGATGCCTTCGAGCGGGACCGGCTGTCGCTCGTCGCCGAGCTGACGATTCCGACCCGGGCCGGCAAGGCGGTGCCGCTGACCCAGATCGCCACCGTCGGCTATGCCTACGAACAAGGCCTGGTGTGGCGCCGCAACCGCGAGCCGACCATCACCGTGCGGGCCCAGATCTACGCGCCGGGCATCCAGGCGCCGACCGTCACCGCGCGGCTCGTCCCGCAGTTCGAGCCGATCCGCGCCAAACTGCCGGCCGGCTACCGCCTCGAGACCGGCGGCGCCGTCGAGGAGAGCGCCCGCGGCCAGAGCTCGGTCAATGCCGGCATGCCGCTGTTCATCGCGGTGGTGTTCACGGTGCTGATGGTGCAGCTCGGCAGCTTCTCGCGGACGGCCATGGTGGTGCTCACCGCGCCGCTGGGGCTGATCGGCGTGGTGCTGTTCCTGTTGCTCTTCAACCAGCCCTTCGGCTTCGTCGCGATGCTCGGCACCATCGCCCTGTTCGGCATGATCATGCGCAACTCGGTGATTCTCGTCGACCAGATCGAGCAGGACGTCGAGCGCGGTCTGCCGGTGTGGGACGCCATCGTCGAATCGGCGGTGCGCCGCCTGCGGCCGATCGTCCTCACCGCGGCGGCGGCGGTGCTGGCGATGATCCCGCTCACCCGCAGCACCTTC
>SSSX01000115.1 GCA_015657735.1 Zoogloeaceae bacterium | reverse complement strand
CGGCCGTTCCACGACAACGAGAGCACGCCGCTCGGCGATGTCGCCGTCAGTTTTCAGGTCGGCGGCGGGCGGGCGCGCTTTGCCGACCTGTTCGGGCGCAGCGCGGCGATCGGCCTGAACGGGTTCGGCGAGATCGATCTGGCCAGCGGGGTGATCGACGCGGTGCCGCGGTGGACCTTGCTGGCGGTGGCGCCGGCCGACCAGCCGCAGCTGGGCAGCCTGCGCGGGGTGACGGTGCCGATGCGCGCGACGGGGCCGGCCGGCCGCGTGGACTGGCTGCTCGACGCCAACCTGCCGGCGCCGCCGGCCCGCCGCTAGCGCGGTTTCCATACCCGTCCGTATGGTGCTAGATTGGCGTCCCGGCACCACGAACTGCAGAGGAGACCCATGAGCATTCCTTCCGCCTTCCGCGGCGCGCTGCGCCTGCCCGCCATCGCCGCGCCGATGTTTCTGGTGTCCGGCCCGGAACTCGTCAGCGAAACCTGCAAGGCCGGCGTTGCCGGCAGCTTTCCGGCCCTCAACGCGCGCACCTCGGCGCAGCTCGACGGCTGGCTCGGCGAGATCGATGCGGCGCTGGCTGCAGCCCGCGCGGCCGACCCGGGGGCGGCCATCGCCCCCTACGGCATCAACCTGATCCTGCACGCCTCCAATCCGCGGGTGGCGCCGGATCTGGCGCTGATCTGCCGCCACCGGGTGCCCTTCGTGATCACCAGCCTCGGCCACCCGGGCGAGGTCGTGAAGGCCGTGCATGCCTACGGCGGACTGGTGTTCTCCGACGTGATCCACGCCTACCACGCGAAGAAGGCGATGGCCGCCGGCGTGGACGGCATCATCGCGGTGAGCGCCGGTGCGGGAGGCCACGCCGGCACCCAGAGCGCCTTCAGCCTGGTGCGGGAGATCCGCGAGTTCTGGGACGGCACGCTGATTCTCGGCGGGGCGATTTCCGACGGTTACGCGGTGCGCGCCGCCGAGGTGCTCGGCGCCGATCTGGCCTACCTGGGCACCCGCTTCATCGCCACCCGCGAGTCGAATGCGCAGCAGGCCTACAAGCAGATGCTGATCGAGTGCACCGCGGAGGATGTGGTCTACACCGATGCCATTTCGGGGACCAATGCCAATTTCCTGTGGCCGAGCCTCGAGGCGCTCGGCCACCGGCGCGAGGAACTGGTGCAGGGGGTCGGCAAGGGCAAGCTGAAGGCGCTGGCCGACGAGGCGAAGGCGTGGCGGGACGTGTGGAGCGCCGGTCACGGCGTGGCGACAATCCACGATGCGCCGCCGGTACGCGAACTGTGCGACCGCCTCGCGGCGGAATACCGGGCGGCCTGCGCGCTGCCGCCGAGCGCCGCGCTGCGCTGAGGCCTACGGCGGCGTCGGCGTGGGCGCCGGCGCGGTGTCGCCGCGGGCGGCGCGACGCTTGGCCTGATACATCTGCTGGTCGGCGTGGGTCAGCAGGTCGCGCGGGTCCTGGCCGTCGTCGGGAAAAACCGCGCAGCCGATCGAGCAGCCGACGCGCACGTGGCAGTGGCCGAGGTTGATCGGCAGCGCGACGGCGTGGGCGATCTTGGCGACGGCAGCGCTCAGCATGCGTTGGTCGCCGGCGGCGTAGAGCAGCGCCGCGAACTCGTCGCCGCCGTAGCGGGCGACCCGGTCTTCGGCGCGCACGACGCGGCGCACGCGGTTGGCGATGACCTTCAGCACGGTGTCGCCGGCCTGATGGCCGTGGGTGTCG
>SSSX01000762.1 GCA_015657735.1 Zoogloeaceae bacterium | reverse complement strand
CGGGTCGGCGAGGGGACGTACTCGTCCGGGCTGGTCTTCGACCCGCATTTCGTGACCATCGGCAGCGGCACCCAGCTCGGTTTCGACTGTCTGGTGGTGCCCCATGCGCAGGCCGGCGGCCGCCTCGCCCATCATCCGATCCGGATCGGCAGCGGGGTGACCATCGGCGGGCGCTCGGTG
The DNA here is from genome assembly GCA_015657735.1 of Zoogloeaceae bacterium. Lineage (GTDB taxonomy): Bacteria > Pseudomonadota > Gammaproteobacteria > Burkholderiales > Rhodocyclaceae > Zoogloea. The sequence goes on along the minus strand of SSSX01000762.1, from coordinate 1,445 downwards.
ATCATGGCCGGGGCGCGGATCGACGATGGGGCGGTGATCGGTTTCTGTTCGCTGGTGACGGCCGGCACCCATGTCGGGGCCGGCGAGGTGTGGGCGGGGACGCCGGCGCGGCCGATCCGCCGGGCGGACGGCGTCGACGTGAAGCCGGAGAGGCAATAGATGGGCAATCCGATGAAACAGATTCTTAGCGCGGCGCTGGTCGATCTTTCGCTGGCCTTGCGCAACGTGCTGCGCCAGAAGCGGCGCGCGGGCTTCGCGCTGGCGATCATCGCCGGCGGGGTGATCTCCCTGCTGCTGGCCGGCGGCTTCATCCAGTGGGTGCTGGACACGATGCGCGAGTCGACGATCCATTCCCAGCTCGGCCACATCCAGGTGGTGCGGCCGGGTTATTACGAGAAGGGCATCGCCGATCCCTACCGCTACCTGCTGCCCGAAGGCAGCAAGGCCGAGACGCAGATTCGTGAGACGCCGTCGGTGCTGGCGGTGACCCCGCGCCTGTCCTTCACCGGGCTGATCAGTCTGGGCGACGCGACGCTGTCGTTCATGGGCGACGGGGTCGATCCGGTCGGCGAGGCGCATTTTGCGAAGTATTTCTTCGTCGAGCAGGGCGACCGGCTGTCGGCCGACGACCCGACCGGGATCGTCATCGGCCAGGGCTTGGCGACCAACCTGGGGGCCAAGGTCGGCGATACGCTGGTGCTGATGACGACCACCGCCAAGGGCGGCATGAACGCCCACGACGTGCATATCCGCGGAATCTTCTTCACGTCGGAAAAGAGTTACGACGACAGCGCGATCCAGGTGCCGATCCAGCTGGTGCGCAAGCTGATCAAGGTTCAGGGGGCGACCTCGTGGCTGGTGGTGCTCGGCGATACCGGCAAGACCGACGGTACGCTGGCCAGCCTGCGCCAGTCGCTCGATCCGCAGGCTTTCCACCTGGCGCCGTGGTACGACCTGGCGGATTTCTACAACAAGACGGTGATGCTGTTCCAGCGCCAGGTGCTGGTGGTCAAGCTGCTGATCGGCATGATCATCGTGCTCAGCATTTCGAACACGCTGTCGATGGCGGTGGTCGAGCGGACCAGCGAGATCGGCACGGCGATGGCGATCGGTGTGCGGCGCAAGGGCATCCTGCGGCTGTTCGTGTTCGAGGGGGTGTTCCTCGGCGTGCTCGGCGGGGTGCTGGGCGTGCTGATCGGCTGGGCGCTGTCGCTGATCGTCTCGGCGATCGGTATTCCGATGCCGCCACCGCCGGGCATGGAGAGCGATTTCACCGGCGAGATCACCGTCAACTGGCGGATGGCCGTCGATGCGATGGTGGTGGCGATCGTCACGACGCTGCTGGCCAGCGTGGCGCCGGCGTGGAAGGCGTCGCGCATGAACATCGTCGATGCGCTGCGTCATCAGCGCTGACGGCAGGCATTCGGAAAACAGGGCGCGGAGGG
>SSSX01000761.1 GCA_015657735.1 Zoogloeaceae bacterium | reverse complement strand
CAGGTGGCGCCCGAACGCATCCGCGAAGCCGGCCTCGACCCGCACAGCCCGCGGGTCCGGCTGCTGCTCGACCTCGCCAACCAGCTCGTCGGCTTTCCGCGCCACCTGTCGCAGCACGTGGGCGGCTTCGTGATCTCGCGCGGGCCGCTGACCGAGCTGGTGCCGGTCGAAAACGCCGCGATGGAAGGGCGCAGCGTGATCCAGTGGGACAAGGACGACCTCGAAGCCCTCGGTCTGCTCAAGGTGGACGTGCTGGCCCTGGGCATGCTGTCGGCGATCCGCCGCAGCCTGCAGCTCATCGCCGGCCGGCGCGGCCGCCCCTTCGGCATGGCCGACATCCCCCGCGAAGTGCCGGCGGTCTACGCCATGCTGTGCGCGGCCGACGCGATGGGCGTGTTCCAGGTCGAATCCCGCGCCCAGATGAGCATGCTGCCGCGCCTGCAGCCCCGCTGCTTCTACGATCTGGTCGTCGAAGTGGCCATCGTGCGTCCGGGCCCGATCCAGGGCGGCATGGTCCACCCCTATCTCGCCGCCCGCGACAGGATCGCCCGCCGTGAAGCCATCGCCTACCCGCGCCCCGAGATCGAACCCGTGCTGCGCCGCACCCACGGCGTGCCGATCTTCCAGGAACAGGTCATGCAGCTGGCCATGGTCGCAGCCGGCTTCAGTGCCGGCGAGGCCGACCAGCTGCGCCGCGCGATGGGCGCCTGGGGCCGCCAGGGCGACCTGCAGCGCTACCAGCAAAAACTCACCGCCGGCATGCTCGCCCGTGGCTATTCACTCGACTTCGCCGACGCCCTGTGTCGCCAGATCCAGGGTTTCGGCAGCTACGGTTTTCCGGAATCCCACGCCGCCAGCTTCGCGCTGCTGGTGTACGTGTCGGCGTGGATCAAGCGTTTCGAGCCGGCGGCCTTCCTGTGCGGCCTGCTCAACAGCCAGCCGATGGGTTTCTACGGCCCTTCGCAGCTGATCCAGGACGCCCGCCGTCACAAGGTGGAGGTCCGCCCCGCCGACGTCCAGGCCAGCACCTGGGAATGTTCGCTGGAACCCGCCACGGCCGATCCAGCGCTTGCCGCCGCCCGCCTCGGCCTGCGGCTGGTCAAAGGTTTGCAGGCCGAGGCCGCCGAACGCATCGTCGCCGCCCGCCGGGCCGGCACCTTCGCTTCGGTGGACGAACTGGCCCGCCGCGCCCGCCTCGGCACCGCCGAACTGCGCGTGCTGGCCGCCGCCGGCGCCCTGGCCAGCCTGGCCGGGCACCGACGCCAGGCCTGGTGGGCGGCGGCCGGCAGTCAGGCCGCACCGGGCATGCTCCACGACGCGCCGATACCCGACACCCCGCCCGCACTGCCGGCGCCGACCGAAACCCAGGACATCGTCGCCGACTACGCCCGCCTCGGCTTCAGCCTCGGCCGCCACCCGCTCGCCTTCCTGCGTGGCCTGCTCGCCGCCGAACGCTTCCTCAGCGCCACCGAAATCGCCGACTGCCCCGACCGCAAGCTGGCCCGCTGCGCCGGCGTGGTCACCTGCCGCCAACGCCCCGGCACCGCCGGCGGCACGATGTTCGTCACCCTCGAGGACGAAACCGGCTGGGTCAACGTCATCGTGCGCCCCGAACTCCTCGAATCCGCACGCCGCATCCTGCTCGGCGCCACCCTGCTCGGCATCTACGGCCAGATCGCCCGCCAGGGCAGCGTCGTGCACCTGCACGCCAAGCGGGTCGTCGACCGCTCTGCCCTGCTCGGCCAGCTGATCACCCGCAGCCGGGATTTCCACTGAGGCCGGCGGCACGCACCCGCACAAGAACGCCGGGGTGATGCTGTCGGGACTGGAGCCCGAGCGAAGGCGTCAGTCCAACCTGTTGACCGATCCAGAACGCAAGAGAAATCTGTTTGAAACATCGATGGGCCGACTGATCGCT
>SSSX01000760.1 GCA_015657735.1 Zoogloeaceae bacterium | reverse complement strand
GCGGATGATCCTGAGAGCCATCCGGCTTTTTTACGTCTGGATCCTATGCCCGTTGATGGCCGGCTTCAATTGCCGGCAAGCACGCAAGTCAGAATTCCGTTCCTTCGCCCCTGTCTGAAATGGGTTATTCAGGACGGACTAGCAACGTAGCCGACACTCCGATTCTGGACTCTAGGCTCTGAGGACAACTAGGTAAAGGTATTCGCACAGGGACAACCGATCGTCAGCCAACTTGAAGTACATGCTGCCAAATCGCAGCTGTGTGCAATCGCTCTGCTCAGCGAAGAACACCTGACAATTCAACCTTGGGCGACAATATCAACATGGGGCTGCGGTTATTTTTTTCAAAACGCGGCGAGATCGAGGCACGCCGGATGCAAATGCAATGAATGAAAGTGACGACGCTAAAATCTACGACCATCAACTAGTGCTAGCTGATGCTCCTTACCTACCGCTCACCTTCCTGCTCAAGCAGTTAGCCTATTTCATTTTTCCTGAAGTTGATCACCGAGGCAATGAGATCCCCTTTAGCAACAACATGCATGACGTCAACGGTGAAAACCGCAAGGTATATTTATCTCATTTGAGATCGACGCTGGTTGAAGCCATCAATCGTGAAGAAATCGTTGTCAAAAACCACGTTGAGATAATCATAAAGCCTCCTGCAACAGTTGCTGAATTAAAAGACGCAATAATTTACAAGTCGCAGATACATATATTTACTCGCCTACTCAGGATTAAAACAATTTTTAAGCCAATTGATGAAATGGTTTTTTCTGTAAATTGCGACGGAAAAGATTTCATTCAATTCAAACACTTCAATAAGTATCTCTCTCAGGATACCGAAAGCGCGTCATCTAACTCCAGCCCAATGTCGGCAGATGCAGGTGACGCCGTGCATATCAACAAAAACCGAAGCCACGATGAAGCCCGCACTGAGGAGGACAGCAATAACGACAAGTCACGTCTAGCGACCTACATAGAGCTTGCCAATGCTTTCAAAATCAAGAATGACGACGAAAAAAATCGCCAATGGTTCAGAGAGCGCTGTAGCAACCCCAATCGATACAAAGAGTTCTTGGCCGCTAGGACAGTAGCAGGTCGACGCCAGCCTGGAGCAGCCGCGCTATTTGATGTTTTATCCATAGTTGCGATATTGCTCGGATGCAAAAAGCAAAAAGAAAGAAAACACAGCGACTTTTATAGGCCGCTCGATTACCGACGGTATCTTAGAAACCAGATAGAGCACCATTTTCCTAATCTGCTTCGAGATTTCGATACCTACTTCGGAACATCCGATTGATCTAATCCGCTTTAACCACCGCTAGCGCGCTAAATCCAGTTTCCAGCTTGAGCGCTCCGTCACTTGTTCGAGTGAATTTAGCGTAACCATATCCAAGACAACGGCGGGCAGGATATGGCGAATATAGGTTCCGATAGTCGCAATCGTGCAGGACTTGCGTCTGCCAACCAGCCACTAGCTAGCTTCCCTCCAAAAGCGAGCGAGATATCTACGTACGACATCAATCAAACCGGGGTTGATCACACTAGAAGATTATCCCGATGTCGGCAGTTTCTGCATACAAAACTTCCGCATAACTACCGTACGTCATCTTCCGCAAAAAATCGCTCAATCCAAACGGTATCGGGCATACCTAGTCCGCAAAAACTGCGGGAAAAACCCCAATGTCTATTCTCTGCCATGAAATCGCGGCGCACCGTGCTTCGCGATCAACAGAAGGAGATACGAATGAACAACGGTAGGACCAGCCCATGGCATCACACCCTGAAGAATTTTGACGACCTCCCAGACTCCGCAAACGTTTCGATTCAGATTGTCTGCGCACTTTTTTGCTGTTCCACCGCGACGGTTTGGCGGCGAGTGAAGCAGGGGACCTTCGTTCAACCAGTCAAATTTGGTCTAAGAACTACCCGATGGAATGTAGGCCAATTGCGTGCTGCGCTGAACGCACGATAACCCAGAAGGAGGAAGCACAACTCAAAAATACTCAGACATACAGCTGATCGCAATGCACGGGCCCTGCAAAGCACTCAGAAAACACTTGTTATGCAGAAAACCGAATTGGAGAAGCAAAATGAAAGAAGTTGAAGTTACCTGTGCTGCATTCATCCCCCCTATTCCCGTTGACTGGATTTGGAACGGCAATTTGGCGGCGGGAAAGCTGACAGTGATGGCAGGAGCCCCTGGCACGGGGAAAACCCTCATCGCGCTAAATTGTGCGGCGATCGTATCTAACGGCGAAATAGGCGGATTTAGCTGGCCGGATGGCACATATTCGCCTGCCGGAAATGTCCTGATCTGGAGTGGAGAAGATGGTGTTGAAGACACCATCATTCCCCGCCTGATTGCCGCTAACGCCAACCTTTCGCGCGTCCACGTCATCGGTGCCACCAACGAAAATGGTAGGCAGCGTCCATTTAACTTCGAGAAAGACCTACCGTATCTGGAAGAAAAACTTCGTCAGACTGGGAATGTACTTTTGTTGATTATCGATTCGATCGCCCAGGTCGTCGGAGGGGATTCACACAAAAACTCAGACGTTCGGCGTGCGCTTGAGCCACTTATTCAATTGGCTGAAATATATGGCTTCGCTATCCTCGGCATCACCCACCTTACCAAACAATCAAAGGGCAAAGCCCCCCTCGATCGCGTTGCAGGTAGCTTTGCATTTAGCGCAGTTGCACGGAACGTGTTGATGACGACAAAAGTTGCATCCGAGCAATTGGAAGACGGATCTCACGGCTCGGTCCTTGTCAGAGCCAAGTCGAATCTGAGTTCGGATCGTGGCGGTTTTTTGTACGAGACACAGAGCACAACCGTTATGGCTGAACATCGGCCAATTGAGACTGCGAGGGTTTTTTGGAAAGAGGCACTCGATGGTACGGCCCGCGAGATTCTGGATTGGGCTGAAGGTGGTGACTCCGAACCAGCCTCAGGAGCTGTAGGCCAGGCGTACACTTTCCTGGTTAACCAACTTGCGAACGGGCCGCTTCCAGCCAAAGAGGTCGAAAACACTGCAGCATCGGTCGGAATCTCCGCGGCATCCCTCAAACGCGCAAAGAAGGCCGCTGGTGTTTCAAGCCGCAAAACAGCGACGTACACCTTGTGGGAACTGCCCTCAACATTACCAAGCACAATGCCCGCATTGGCTTTCCCTCCAATTCGATACGATCGCTCAGGGAACGCGTATCCGTTCCCTAACCAGCAGTTCAACATCGCTGCTATGGCCGAAGGGACGGCTCTCCCCTTTGCGGCATTTGGTCGCTCCGTACCTCATGACCCTGTTGGTCGTGTTGAACACCTTGATCAAGTTGGTCCACTTGGTCAACTTGGGTCAACTCCCCCTGCACAGGTGACAGATGCAATGAACATGGAATTTCCCGCAATACCACAGCATCTGATGGGAGTTTTAACGTTCGAGGCGCACCAATCCTGGTACCGGGAGGGGATTGGCATCTGCCGTGAGCGATTCAGGCTGGCACAGCACCAGAACGCACTTGCAGAATACGAAGCCCAGGAAGATGTTTTCGATATCGTGCGCGCTGTTGTTGATCGGGTGATTGACGACCTGTTCTTCCCTGACATGGAGAACTACATGGCACTCACTGAGTACTACCGGGCAAGGTTTGAGGAGTCGCTGAATAATTCCCCCGCGGCCAATATCTAACTTCGGCAATTCCACAACCCATTTTTGCAAGCCCACTGGACTCCGGTGGGCTTTTCTTTTCTAAGCATCACTCAACCCAAAATGGGCAGAACGACCTCAAGTCATTACGAAGACATTCGTCGCCCAATTCACGCTTGCCAGTGGAGTACTACAACTTTGTATATGCCTTGAAATTAAAAAACCCATGACAACCCAGTGCATTGATTTCCGTATACAAACTAATCCAAGGAGAAAAATGAAGGTGTGAATTAAGGTTAAATTAATAATATATACAATATGTATTATTAACCTGTGTCATAGCTCATCCAAAACTATATTCAGCCAAGCCTGAGAACGATCGTCAGGCATTTACGTTCCGGCCATCGTACTTCATGGAAAATTAATTTTTTAATAGCTCGGTATACATGCTTTGGGAATTCACCCAGTCAATGACCAGGAGCATGGAAATGAAAGACACAAAAAACAACAAAAATATGGTTGATAGCACTACGACTTATATTGACCAGCTATTAGAAAACCATTCAAAGATTCAAGTCATCCGACTGGATCTTTCTTACACGAAGGAACACGCCAGGGAGGCATCGCTGGAAGAGATCAACCAGGACCTGAAGCACCTGCTCAATAACAGGCGAACCAAGCCTTCGATTTTCGAGAACATGATTGGCTATATCGCTAAAAAGGAGCACACAAAGGAAAAAGGCCCGCACATCCATACCGTCTTCATCTACGACGGACAGAAGGTCAGCAAAGATGCCTACAAGGGTGACCAGATCGGGGCGTATTGGAAGAACGAGATAACCAATGGCAAAGGCATTTACCATAATTGCAACCGGGAGAAGGCCAAGTATGCGGAATGTGCGCTGGGCATGATTGATCACACCGATGAAGCGAAGCGCACCGTGCTCAAGGAGAAGGCTATCGCCTACCTTTGCAAAGAGGAGCAAAGTATTGATTCGATCAAGCAATCGGGGAATGAGCGTTCATTTACACGGGGTATCGCTCCTCGGAAGAAGAGCAATGCGGGAAGGCCTCGCCAATGCGATTCGACAGGTCAATCAAACGGTACGCTGGAAGACGAGAGTTGTGGCTTAGAAGGCCAAGAGTGTCCCAGCGATCAAAACACTGATTAGTGATTAGTAATGAGTACAAGCGAACTTGCCCCTGAAGAGGTCAAGTTCGCTTGTTGTTCGGTGGTGACTGGGAGGAACTGGTGGCGGTCCGGATGTCGGCCTTTGCCGCCATTGCCCGATCACTCGATATCGGTCAGCAGTCAGGCAGTAAGCTGCCGTTGGCGCCTGCATCACGGTGACCGGCAGCTTTCTTGTTCGTCGAATACGTGCTCCCGACCCGTTGCTGCCCGTCGAGCGTTGGAAAAGCAGCCGCTCAGGAACGTTTGGCTTCAGGCGCGCGCCTCTTGCGGCGCGCCGCTCTGCAAGCCATTGTTAGGTGGCACGCTCTTCCACTCGGGCGTCACCTAGCTGT
>SSSX01000759.1 GCA_015657735.1 Zoogloeaceae bacterium | reverse complement strand
TGGCGGCCGGGCTGGTGGCGTTCTCCTTCGTCGTGCTGCTGGCGCTCTACGCCAGCGGCGGCGTGCGCAACACCCTGGGCGCCGGGCGATGAGCGGCCTCGTCGTCGATGCGCGGCTGGCGCTGGCGGAGTTCACGCTGGATGCCCGCCTGACGCTGCCGGGGCACGGCGTCACGGCGCTGTTCGGCCCGTCCGGCTCGGGCAAGACCAGCCTGCTGCGCTGCGTGGCCGGGCTGGCGCGGGCGGCGGGGCGGGTCGAGGTGAATGGCGAGGTGTGGCAGGACGACGCCCGCCGCATCTTCGTGCCGACCCACCGCCGCGCGCTCGGCTACGTGTTCCAGGAAGCCAGCCTGTTCGCCCACCTGTCGGTGCGCGGCAACCTCGCCTTCGGCCAGCAGCGCATCGCGCCGGCCGAGCGGCGCATCGCCGCCGACACGGCGATCGGGCTGCTCGGCATCGGCCACCTGCTCGACCGCGATTGCGCGACGCTGTCGGGCGGCGAGCGCCAGCGGGTGGCGATCGCCCGCGCGCTGCTGACCAGTCCGCGCCTGCTGCTGATGGACGAGCCGCTGGCGGCGCTCGACGCGCAGCGCAAGCAGGAAATCCTGCCTTACCTCGAACGTCTCCACGACGAGCTGGCGATCCCGGTGCTTTACGTCAGCCACGCGCTGGACGAAGTCGTCCGTCTGGCCGATCACCTCGTGCTGCTCGAGGCGGGCCGCGTGCTCGCCAGCGGCGCCTGCGGCGAGCTGCTGGCCCGCGCCGACCTGCCGCCGGCCCGCGACGAGGACGCCGCGGTGCTGATCGATGCGACGGTGGCCGGCCACGACGAGGCGTGGCAGCTGACGCGCCTGACGTTTGCCGGCGGCAGCCTGCAGGTGACGCACAAGGCGCTGCCGCTCGGGGCGCGCGCGCGGCTGCGCATCCAGGCCCGCGACGTGAGTCTGGCGCTGGCCGCCGACGCGCCGTCGAGCATCCTCAACCGGCTGCCGGTGCGCATCGTCGGCTTCGCCGCGGCGGCCCATCCGGCCCACTGCCTGGTCAGCCTCGATGCGGCCGGCACGCCGCTGCTGGCGCGCATCACGCGGCTGTCGAAAGACCGCCTGGGGCTCGTCGAAGGCATGCCGGCGGTAGCCCAGATCAAGGCGGTGGCGCTGGTCGGCTGAACGCTTCGGGAGATGCCGGCGGAGACGCCGCCGGCGGTGGACGCAGCGCCGGGATGAGGGGGCGCGGCATGTTGCCCGCACCCCGTCATCCCGGCCTGGTCACTTCAGTGCCGACGGATCACACCTGGAAGCGCGACACGCTGGTCTTCAGGTCGTCGGCGACGTTCACCAGACGCTGCGCGGTGTCGGCCACCGAGGCCACCGCGGCGGAGTTTTCTTCCGACATCTGGGCGATCGATTCGACGTTGCGGGCCAGTTCGGTGGAGGCCACGCGCTGTTCACGCAGCGCGTCGCTGATGCTTTCGATGGCGCCCTGCATGGTGCCGGCCGAGCTGCGGATATCGCCCATCGAGTCGCTGGCGCGGCCGGCGGCGATGACCACTTCGCTGACCAGATGGCGGCTCGACTGCATGCTCGTCACCGCGCCGACCGCGCCCTGCTGGATGGCGTTGATCACATTGCTGATCTCCTGCACCGAACTGGTGGTGCGTTCGGCCAGCTTGCGCACCTCGTCGGCGACTACCGCGAAGCCGCGGCCCTGTTCGCCGGCGCGGGCCGCCTCGATGGCGGCGTTGAGGGCCAGCAGGTTGGTCTGATCGGCCACTTCGCGGATCACCACGGTGATCTTGTCGATCTGCTGGACCTGTTCGGAAAGGGTCTGAATCTGGCCGGCGGTGTTTTCGACCTGCTCGGCGACCTTGCCGATCTTCTCGGCGGCGGCGGTCACGCCTTCGCCGCTGACGATGGCCTGCTGGCCGGCCGCGACGGCCCGGTGATTGGCGTCGTCGGCGCTGCTGCCGACGTGGTCGATGCTGACCGTCAGTTCCTCGACCGCGGCGGCCGCGGCGGCGGTCGAGCTGGCGTGATGTTCGGTGGCGACCGACACCTGCTGGGCGGTGGTGGACAACTGGGTCGCCGA
>SSSX01000758.1 GCA_015657735.1 Zoogloeaceae bacterium | reverse complement strand
GGCGGCCCACGCGGCGAGGATCGGGTGGGTGCTGCGCCAGTGCAGGTGGCCGAAGCGCAGATCGAGGTAGCCGAGGGCGCACCCCGCCGCGATGTCGGCGATGTTGATCGTCGCGCCGCCGAAGCCCTTGCGCTGGATCAGGCGTTCTTCGAGGGCGGCCAGGCCGCGGTGGATCTTGGCCAGCTGGCGTTCGATGCTCTCGGCGTCCTGCTTGTCGGGCGGGCGGCGGCTCTCGAGGAAGGCGGCGACGGCCGCGTCGGTGATGCCGTCGGCGAGGGCCTCGGTCTGGCGCAGCGGGAGCATCGTCTGCCGGTCGGCCGCCAGCAGCGGCAGGCCGCCGAGGTTTTCGAGGTAAAGGGCGATCACCGGCGAGTCGTACCACACCTCGCCGTCGTCGGCGACGAGGGCCGGCACCTTGCCGAGCGGGTTGTAGCTCGGCACGTTGGTCTCGGGCAGCCACGGAATATCCACCTCGAGGGTGAACGGCAGGCCTTTCTCGGCGAGGGCGACGCGGATCTTGCGCGCGTAGGGGCTGGTCAGGGAGGCGACGAGTTTCATCGTGGGAACCTCGGTTGTCGGCCTGTCAGGCAGGCTCGGGTTGGACGGCCGGCGGCGCGGCGCTCACAGCGGGCGCCAGGCGCGTTCGACGATCTGGCGGATGACGTGCAGCTTGCCGTGGAAGAAGTGGTCGGCGCCCGGCACGACGACCACCGGCAACTCCTGCGGCCGTGCCCATTCGAGCACGTTGGCGAGCACGACGGTCTCGTCGGTTTCGCCGTGGATGACGAGGGTGTCGCCGGGCACCGGCTCGGTGGCGTAGCTGCGGGCGCCGGTGACGGTGCCGGCGGCGGTGCCGACCAGCACGATGCGCCCCGCCGGCGTCACCCCGCCGGCCAGGCGCGCCGCGACGCGGGTCTGTACGAAGGCGCCGAAGGAGAAGCCGCCCAGCGCCAGCGGCAGACCGCCCCAGCGACTCTGTGCCCAGGCGATGACGGCCAGCATGTCTTCGGTTTCAGCGCCGCCATGGTCGTGCTCGCCGACGCTCTTGCCGACGCCGCGGAAGTTCGGCCGCAGCGCCGCATAGCCCAGATCGCGGAAGACGCGGGCCAGGGTGTGCGCGACCTTGTTGGTGTTGGTGCCGTGGAACAGCGGGTGC
>SSSX01000757.1 GCA_015657735.1 Zoogloeaceae bacterium | reverse complement strand
GTGCATCGCCTGAGCACCGTCGAAGTGCTCGAACAACGCCGCGACTGGGTGCGCATCGAGATCGGCGGCGGGCGCAGCGGCTGGGTGCGCGAACGCATCCTCGCCATCGCCCCGCTGCCGGCGCCGGCCGACCCCGGCGCGCCGACCGCCGCCGGCAGCGCTCCGGCGCAGTGGCTTCCGCGCAGCGCCCCGCGCGCCTCCAACCACGCGCTGATCGTGCCGCTCGCCGGCGCAGGCGCCGCCGACACGGCCGCCGCCACCGCCATCGCCCGCCTGCTCGGCGTGCCCGACGCCAACCTCCGCCAGCCGGCCGCCGACGAAGCCGGCGCCGACGGCCTGCGCCGCGCCCTCGCCGGCCTCGACGCGCGCCTCGGCGCCGACGACCGCGCCTTCGTCCACCTCGTCGCGGCCGGCGGCCGCACGCGCGGCGACGGCAGCTGCGACGCGCTGACCACCGCCGCGCACGACACCCTGCCGCTGGCCGAGCTGGCCACCCAGCTGCGCGCCCTCGCCCGCAAGGCCGACAAGCTCGTCGTCGTCATCGACGGCCCCTGCGGCGCGGCGGCGACGCGCGCCCTCGCCGCCCCCGCCGGCGGCAACATCCTGACCCTCGCCGGCAGCGGCGCCACCCCGGCCCTGCTCGCCTGCCTCGATGGCCGCGCCGCCCTCGTCGCCCCCGCCGGCCTCGCCAGCGGCGACGACTGGCACCGCTGCGCCCAGACCGTGGTCGACCACGGCGTTGCCGGTCACGCCGCGCCGCCGATCACCCTCGGCGGCAACCCGGCCCTGGTGCCGGCGCCGGCCCTCGCCGACGGCAGCCCGGTCGACCCGCGCCGGCTGCTGCAGGCCCTCCACGCCCAGCGCAGCGAACGCCGCAGCGTCAGCCTCGGCGGCCTGCGCGCCGGCTACCGGGCCGCCGACACCCTGCACGTCACCGTCAGCGGCCCGCCGTCCGGCCATCTCTACCTCATCGCCGCCAGCGCCGACGGCTTCACGCTGCTCCACCCCGGCCCGTCGGCACCGCGCGAGCGCTTCAGCGGCAGCCAGACCCTCAACCTACCGGCCCGCGACGCCGCCGGCGCGACGCGTCTGCTGGCCCTCGTCACCGACAGCCCGCGCAACTTCCTGCGGGCCGGATTCGCCGGCGCCGGCCACGTCGCCACCGCCCCGGCCGACACCCGCACGCTGCGCGACCTGCCCCTCGAAATCCTCGGCGGCGACACCAGCCCGACCTGCCAGCGCAGCGAAACCCGCAACCTCGGTCCGACCCAGGCGCGCCTGTGCTCGACCGCCTTTGGCGCGGCCATCGCCGACCTGACGATCAGCCCCTGACGCGCAGCCGGCTGCCGGGGCCGTGTTAGACTGCCGCCCCGGCTTTTCACGTTTTCAGCCCGGCGCCCGCCGGGCCACCGCTCCGCCCCATCCATGCAGTTCCACCTTGTCCTGCCCGGCCTCGCCTGGCCCGCGCGCGGCGCCGCCGGCACCGCGCCCCTGCCGGCGCTGTCCGCGCTGCTCGGCCACGCCCGCCACGAGTGGCAGCCGGCCGTGGCCCTCGAAACCTGGCTCGCCAGCCGCTTCGGCGCCACCCAGGCGCGCCTGCCCCACGCCGCGCTGCGCCGCGCCGGCGAGGCGCCCGCGGCCGCCGACACCCACTGGCTGTGCTGCGATCCGGTGCACCTGCACTTCGCCCGCGACAAGCTGCTCCTCGCCGACGCCTCCGGCCTCGCCATCCGCGACGACGAGGCCGCCACGCTGATCGCCGGACTCAACGCTACCTTTGCCGACATCGGCCGCTTCGAAGCCCCGTCGGCCGAACGCTGGTACCTGGCGCTGGCCGACGAACCGCGCCCCTTCTTCCACCCGCTGGCCGACGTCAATGGCCGCCCGGTGCAGCTTTTCATGCCCGAAGGCGAGGACATCGCCCGCTGGGCGCGCCTCGCCAACGAACTGGAAGTGTGGCTCTACAACCACCCGGTCAACGCCGCCCGCGAAGCCGCCGGCCAGCGTCCGATCAACGGCGTGTGGCTGTGGGGCGCCGGGCCGCAGGCCATGCCGTTCCACGCCCCGGCCGCGCAGATCCAGGCCGACGCCCCGTTCGCCCGCGGCCTCGCGCGCCGCGCCGGCGTCGAACCGCAGGCCGCCGACCGCCTGCGCGACGGCACCGGCTTCGCCGTCGTCGACAGCCTGCAGCGCCCGGCCCTGCACCTCGACGGCGCCGCCTGGCAGGCCGCCCTCGGCCGGCTCGAACGCGACTGGTTCGCACCGCTGCTGGCGGCGCTCAAGGCCCGCACGATCCGTCAGCTCACCATCGACGCCCCCGGCGACAAGCACCACCTGCACCTCGAGATTTCCGCCGCCGGGCTGTGGAAGTTCTGGCGCCAGCCGCGCCCCCTCGACGCCCTCCTCGCCACGGCGCCGCAACCGACATCGCAGAATCCATGACCCGCATCCTTCCCCGCCCGGCCCCGGCCCGCGCCGTCACCCGCCTCGTCGAAGCCGGCACCCACCCGCTGCTGGCCCGCATCTACGCCGCGCGCGGCATCGAAAACCGCGAGCAGCTCGACTACAGCCTCAAATCGATGCTGCCGCCGGGCCGGCTGAAGGGCGTGCACGAGGCCGCCCAGCTCCTCGCCGACGCCATCGAGGCCGGCGCACGGATGCTCATCGTCGCCGACTACGACTGCGACGGCGCCACCGCCTGCGCGGTCGGCATCCGCGCGCTGCGGGCCTTCGGCGCCGAGGTCGGCTATCTGGTGCCGAACCGCTTCGAATACGGCTACGGCCTCACCCCGGCCATCGTCGAGCTGGCCGCCGGCATGGCGCCGGACGTGCTGATCACCGTCGATAACGGCATCGCCAGCGTCGACGGCGTCGCCGCCGCGCGCGAGCACGGCATCGCCACCGTCATCACCGACCACCATCTGCCCGGCGACGTGCTGCCCGACGCCGACGTGATCGTCAATCCCAACCAGCCCGGCTGCGAATTCCCCAGCAAGGCCCTGGCCGGCGTCGGCGTGATGTTCTACACCATGCTCGCGCTGCGCGCCGAACTGCGCGAGCGCGGCGCCTTCGCCGGCAAGACCGAACCGAACCTCGCCGAACTGCTCGACCTGGTCGCCCTCGGCACCGTCGCCGACGTGGTCCGGCTCGACCACAACAACCGCATCCTCGTCGCGCAGGGCCTCCAGCGCATGCGCGCCGACCGCATGCAGCCCGGCATCCGCGCCCTCTTCGCCGCGGCCGGCCGCGACGCCACGCGCGCCACCACCTTCGACATGGGCTTCGCCCTCGGCCCGCGCCTCAATGCCGCCGGCCGCCTGGCCGACATGTCGCTGGGCATCGAATGCCTGATCACCGACGACATGGGCCGGGCCCTCAACATCGCCCAGGAACTCGACAAGCTCAACCGCGAACGCCGCGCCATCGAGGCCGACATGCAGGAAGGCGCGCTGGCCGGGCTCGACGCCATCGACCCCGGCGCCCGCGCCAGCCTCACGCTGTACGAGCCGGAATGGCACCAGGGCGTCATCGGCATCCTCGCCGGGCGCATCAAGGAGAAATTCCACCGCCCGACCGTCGCCTTCGCCCGTGGCGGCGAGGGCGAGCTGAAAGGCTCCGGCCGCTCGATCCCGGGCCTGCACCTGCGCGACGCGCTCGACCTCGTGACCAAGCAGGCGCCCGACCTGATCCTGAAATTCGGCGGCCACGCGATGGCCGCCGGTCTGACCATCCGCGAGGCCGACCTCCCGCGCTTCGAACAGGTTTTCGAGGCGGTGGTGACCCGCCTCATCGACCCCGCCGACCTGACCCGCAGCCTCGAAACCGACGGCGCGCTCGAAGACAGCCTCTACAGCCTCGAAACCGCCCGCCTGCTGGAGCGCGAAATCTGGGGCCAGGGCTTCGCCGCGCCGGTCTTCGACGACACCTTCCGCGTCGAAAACCAGCGCATCCTGAAAGACAAGCACCTCAAGCTGCAGCTCAAGAAAGGCAACACCCGCCTCGAGGCGATCCGCTTCAATCACGCCGACCCGGCCGCGCCGGCCATCCACGCGGCCTTCCGGCTGGCGGTCAACGAATACAACGGCGTGGCGAGCATCCAGCTGATGCTCGAACACTTCGAAGCCGCCTGAGGGTCCGACTCGGCAGGCGCATCCGCGAGACGTAAAAAACCCCGCTCGCGCGGGGTTTTCGGTGAGCCCCGAGGGGCTCGATCAAGGCCAGGCCGGATCAGTAACGGCCACCGCCGCCACCACCGCCGCCCGGGCCGCGACGGCCACCGCCGCCACCACCACCGCCGCCGAATCCGCCACCACCCGGACCGCGCCGGCCGCCGCCACCGCCGCCGAACCCGCCGCTGCG
Source organism: Zoogloeaceae bacterium (assembly GCA_015657735.1). Lineage (GTDB taxonomy): Bacteria > Pseudomonadota > Gammaproteobacteria > Burkholderiales > Rhodocyclaceae > Zoogloea. The sequence continues at coordinate 2,658 of SSSX01000757.1, read as the reverse complement.
GGGCTCCTGCGGGCGCGCTTCATTGACGGTCAGGTTGCGGCCTTCCAGGCCCTTGCCGTTGAGGCCCGAGATGGCGGCCTGGGCCTCCTGGTCCGACCCCATTTCGACGAAGCCGAACCCTTTCGAGCGGCCGGTCTCCCGATCCATGATCACCTGCGCGGACGTCACGTTGCCGAAATCGGCAAACATCTCCTCGAGACGGCTCTTGTCGATGCTGTAAGGCAGATTGCCTACATAAAGCTTGGTACCCAATTGACGCGCTCCATGAAAGAAAGGCGGCCGAGAGGTGGTCGCTGATTCACACAATAGCAAGGCATTCCGGGCACGTCGAATGTTTTTGTACTGCCCGGCGAGCGGCCCGGCGCGGGTCAACCGGTGGTGACGCCGGCCAGCAGGATCAGCACCGGCACCACCACGAAGTACAGCCGCATGACCTGGCGCAGCCGCGAGCCCGGCTCGGCGAGTCCCATGTAGTGGCGGATCACCAGAAAACCCTTGATGCCGACGATCAGCGCCACCAGCGCCGCGGTCACGCCGACCGACGCCAGCGTCTCGCCGAGCCACGCGCTGCCCAGCGTGAGCAGCACCAGCCCCAGCCACACCTGCGTCGCCTGCTGTTCCTGTGTTGCGTGGGTATCCATCGTCCGGTCCCTCATTTCACGACGTAAAGCAGCGGAAAAATCACGATCCATGCCAGGTCGGTGGCATGCCAGTACAGCGTCGCCGCCTCGAGTCCGTCGTGATCCTCCGGGCTGTAGGCGCCGAACTGCGTCCGCAGGATCGCCCAGATCAGCCCGAGGCAGCCCCACACCACGTGCACCAGATGGTTGAAGGTGAGGTAGTAATACATCGCGACGAAGCTGTTGCCGGTGCCGACGACACCGTGGTCGATGTTCCAGCTGAATTCCCAGGCCTTGATCAGCAGGAAGGCGACGCCTCCGAGCAGCGTGCCGATCAGCCAGTTGCGGGCGGACCTGGCGTCGTTGCGGCGGATCGCCAGCAGCGCCCGCACCGCGAAGTAGCCGCTGGTCAGCATCACCACCGTGTTGGCGACGCCGGCGGCGGTGAGGAGCATCGCCGGGCCGCGGTGGAAATCCTCCGGATGGCCCGACTTGAACCACGCGTAGGCGAGGAACATCAGCGCAAACTCGGTCAGCTCACACAGAATGCCGACCCAGATGCCCCGGTTGCCGGGCACCCGCCCGGCCAGCGCCGACCCATCGGCATGGGCAGTCATCGCCAGTTCCATCGCATGCTCCCGCAGAAGTTTCCAGCCACGACTTTAGCGACCGCGGGCAGTGGCCGGACAGCACAGTCTTGCACTATTCCTGGCAGCGCAGATTTTATTTCGCGCTTGACCAAGATCAATGAAAAGGGCCGTTCGCAGCGCTGCGAACGGCCCGTCCGACCCCGCCGCACGCGGCCTATTTTGCCGCGTGCGGATTGAGGAAGCCGCGCATCAGCCGGGTCAGCTGCGGCATCACGACCCACGTCATGGTGACGGTGATCAGCGCCGTGAAGATCGCCGTGCGCAGCAGGAACGGCAGCCCCATCAGATAGGGCAGCACGAACCACAGAAAGACCGACACGGTCGGGAAGATGCCCATCCAGGTGACCAGCGCCATGCGCGCCCGCGGCGGATGCATCGAGGCCGGTACCACCGCCGCCGCGAACCACGCCTCGAGGCCGGACAGACTGCGGTATTCCGGCTCGGCGTCGGCCACCTCGCGTATGCGCTGATGGAGCCTGGCGCGCGCCGGGCAGGCGTCCCAGATCTGCAGGTCGGCTTCCGACCTGAAGTGCACCGTGACCTCGTAGAACCCGCCCGCCTGCTCCGGCGGCACCAGGTCGGCGCCGAGGAAGCCCGGCGTCTTGCGCATCGCTTCGATCAGCTCGCGGATCAGCGCCTCGTACTGCGCCTCCTTGCCCGGCTGGGCGCGGCGACGGGCGATACGGGTGATCTGCCCGGAATTTATGGCGGTGGAGGACGTCGTGGCTTCCATGTTCCTTCCTTGGTGGCTATCGGCGGCGCCTCAGTTGAGGATCGACACCGCGCGGCTGTTGAGATACGGCTCGAGGGCTTCGGGGCCGCCTTCCGAACCGTAGCCCGAATCCTTCAGGCCGCCGAAGGTCATTTCGGGCCACGGGGCGGCCGGCTGATTGACCCACAGCATGCCCACCTCGACGCGCTGCGCCAGCAGGTGGGCGTTCTTCAGCGAGCCGGTGAAGGCGTAGCCGGCCAGGCCGTAGGGCAGGCGGTTGGCTTCGGCGATGGCTTCTTCGAGCGTGTAGAAGCCGCGCACCGCCGCCACCGGGCCGAACGGCTCGTCGTTGAAGACCTTGGCGTCGAGCGGCACGTCGGCCAGCACGGTCGGGGCGAAGAAGTTGCCGGCCGCGCCGATCCGCGCGCCGCCGGCGGCCACCGTCACGCCGCGCTTCACCGCGTCGTCGACGACCTCGCTCATCGCCGCGACGCGCCGCGGGTTGGCCAGCGGCCCCATCTGGGTGCCGTCGGCAAGGCCGTCGCCGACCTTCAGCCCCTGCGCGTAGCGGGCCAGCGCGGCGGTGAAATCCTGGCGGACGCTCTCGTGCACCAGAAAGCGGGTCGGCGCGATGCAGACCTGGCCGGCGTTGCGGAACTTGGCGGAGGCCGACATC
>SSSX01000114.1 GCA_015657735.1 Zoogloeaceae bacterium | reverse complement strand
GGCGTTCTGCTTGACCGTCGCGTTGAGCTGTTCCATCGAGCTGGCCGTCTCTTCGAGGCTGCTCGCCTGCTCTTCGGTGCGCGCCGACAGGTCCGAGTTGCCCGCCGCGATTTCCTGCGCCGCGGTGTTGATCGATTCCGACGCTTCCTTGATCTGGCCCACCACTTCGCGCAGCCGCTCGACCGTGGTGTTGGTGTCGTCCTTCAGCTGGCCGAACGTGCCGCCGTACTCCGCGGTGATCTTTTCCGTCAGGTCGCCGCGGGCGATCGCGTTGAGCACCCGCGCGATGTCGTCCAGATTGGTGGCGACGATGCCCATCAGGTTGTTCATGCCTTCCGACAGCTTGACGAAGAAACCCTTCTTGCCTTCGAGCGACAGACGCTGCGCAAAATCGCCCGACACCGCCGCCTGCAGCAGATCGTCGAGTTCCTGTTCGACGTGAACCTCGCCGGTGCGGTCCACCCACTCGACCACCGAACCGAGACGCTGCCCCTCGGCATTCACCACCGGATTGGCGACCAGCGCGAAGACACGGCCACCGATCTTCACCTCGGCCCGGTGCTCGCCGGTCAGGCGGCCGAGCAGGTTGCGCTGATGCGCCGGATTTTTGTGGAAACTGTCGAAATTGCGCCCCACCAGACCGGTCACCGAGAAATTCGGCAGTTCCTGGCGGATATCGCTCTCGGCCTGACGCAGCATCTCCAGCACCGCGTCGTTGCAGTAAACGATGTGGCCGTCGTTGTCGGCCAGCATGATGTTGGTCGACGCCTTGTCGAGCGCGTTGCGCACCCGCAGGTTGGTCGCCGCCACGTCGGCATCGGCCTTGATCTTGGCGAGCAGGCTGGCCTGCATCCCGTTCAGCGCTCCGGCGATCTCGCCGAAAGCGTCGCTCGACGCCACGACGAGCGGCTCATCGAGGCGGCCGTTGGCAATCCGCCCGACGCCTTCCTGAATCTCGCCGATGCCGTCGAGCATCGTCCGCCGGAAGCCGAGGAAGAGATAGATCGCCACCCCCAGGCTGCCGACGATGACGCCGATGGCCAGCGCCCGATCGCGCTCCAGGCGGGTCAGGCGCTGGCTCAGCCGCTGGTCGAACTCCCGCGCCGACATGTCGAACAGGCCGTAGGCGGCATCGACGGCCTTGGTGCCGGTATCGAACACCGCGGTGGGCGCGACGGTGATCTCGGCGGCCTTCAGCAGGCCGCCCTGGATGAGTTCGGTGAAGCTCTGGATGCCGCCGTCGAGCGGCTTGGCGCCACCGCCGAGCTGCGCGGCCAGGCCGGCGTCGTTGGTGCCCGCCTTGCCGACCGAGATTTCGATCGCCCGCCGGCCATCGGCGACGCGCTGCATCAGCACGGTCATCTCGACCCGCTCGGCATCGCCGACCTTCTGGCGAACCGCCAGCCCGGTGCCGAGCGCACGCGCCCGCCCGGCATCTTCCGCGAGGCCCGGCAGGCGGGTCGAGAAGATGTCCATCAGGTAGTAGGTTTCGAGTTCGGGATCGAGGGTCGCGTTGGTCGCGTCGGCAACGCGGGTGATGAAATCGCGGACCCGGACGATGTAGTCGCTGTGCAGGCGGAAGCTTTCCGGTCCGCCAACGCTCACCGCGCGGCTCTGGACCGCCTCCCAGTCCTTGCGGATGGATTGCCATTCGGCGGCCGTGCCGAGCGTCTCGCCGATGCGGGCATTGACCTCGTCACCGGCCTTCAGGGCCGCGTCGGCCTGGCTGCGCAGCTCGGCCAGACGGCCGGCCAGCGCGCTGTTGCCGCCGATCACGGTCTGCGACACGCCGCGGTGGGCCTGGACCGCCTGCATCAGCTGGCGCGCCGGCGTGATCAGCGGCACGGTCAGTGTTTCCTTGCGGGTGAACGCGATGTCGCCCTGCACCCGGTCGAGCAACATGTAGGCCAGGACGACCACCGGCACCATCGCGATAAGCCCGAGAAGGGCCAGCTTGCCCTGCACCGACAGGCGATTCATCACACCGACGGCAGGAGACAGGATTCCACTCATGACAGTCACTTTCTGCTGGAGTTTGGAGCGGCGACAGATGCCCGCGGCGACTTAGTGGGTCGCCTCGTCCACCAACGCCATTTCGCTGGAAAGCATCAGACGTTCGATATCCACGACGATCAGCATGCGTTCGCCGAGGGCACCCAGGCCCATGATGTAGGCCGTATCGACCGACGACGCAAAGTCCGGCGCCGGACGAATCTGCTCGCGCTGGAGGGAAATCACATCGGAGACGGCATCCACCACCATGCCGACCACGCGACCGCCGATGTTGAGGATGATGACCACTGTGAAAGGGGTGTATTCGGCCACGCCAACCGCAAACTTGATGCGCAGATCGACGATCGGCACGATCGTGCCGCGCAGGTTGATCACGCCCTTGATGAAGCTCGGTGCATTGGCGATCGTCGTCACCGCGTCGTAGCCACGGATTTCCTGCACCTTCAGGATATCGATCGCGTATTCCTCGGCGCCGAGGGTGAAGGTCAGCAACTCCTGGGCGAAGTCGGATTCATCCGGCTCGGCAGCAGCGGTTTGGTTAGCCTGCAGCATGGGATCGCTCCTCGTTGGGAATGAATCATTTACGGCAGCCCCCCGTGTTTCTGAAGGCGCGCCGAGATGGCGCGAGGAGGCGAAAAAAGGCCGCCCGGAGGCGGCCTCGAACTCACTGGAACGCCGGCAGGACGCCTACGCCGCCGCCGGCATGACCCGTCGCGCCATGCCGACGAGCATCGGCACGTCGAGGATCAGGGCGACCCGCCCGTCCCCCATGATCGTCGCGCCGGCAACCCCGGGCACGCGCCGGTAGTTGGCCTCGAGGCTCTTGATGACGACCTGGTGCTGGCCGATCAGCTGGTCGATGAACAGCGCTGCGCTCTGCCCGTCGGCCTCGAGGACGACCATGATGCCCTTCGACCAGTCGGTGATCGCCCCGTGGATGTGGAACACGTCGTGCAGGCAGATCACCGGCAGGTATTCGCCGCGCACCTGGATCAGGCGCTCGACACCGGACACGCTCTTCATCATGCCGCGCTCGGGCTGCATCGACTCCATCACGTAGCCCAGCGGGATGATGTAGGTTTCCGGCCCCACGCCGACGCTCATGCCGTCGAGGATCGCCAGCGTCAGCGGCAGGCGCACGGTGATGCGGGTGCCCACGCCGGCCATCGAATCGAGTTCGATGCGGCCGCCCATCGCCGAGATGTTCTTCTTCACCACGTCCATGCCGACGCCGCGGCCCGACACTTCGGTGACCTGGTCGGCGGTCGAAAAACCCGGCTCCATGATGAGCTGCCAGACTTCCTGGTCGCTCATCGCGTCGCTGACCGCCATCCCGCGCTCCTTGGCCTTGGCGAGGATGCGGGCACGGTTCAGGCCGGCCCCGTCGTCACCCACCTCGATGACGATGTTGCCGCTCTGGTGGTAGGCCGACAGGGTGATCGTGCCGGTTTCCGGCTTGCCGGCCGCGCGGCGCTTTTCGGGCGTCTCGAGACCGTGGTCGAGACTGTTGCGGACCAGGTGGGTCAGCGGATCGGTGATGCGCTCGACGAGACTCTTGTCCATCTCGGTGGTCTCGCCGATCGTCTTCAGTTCGACGAACTTGCCGAGCTTCTGCGACAGATCGCGCACCACCCGCGGGAAGCGGCTGAACACCACCGAGATCGGCATCATCCGGATCGACATCACGGATTCCTGCAGGTCGCGGGTGTTGCGCTCGAGCTGGGCCAGGCCGTTGATCAGGCGCTCGAAGACGACCGGATCGACGTTGCCGGCGGCCTGGGTCAGCATCGCCTGGGTGATCACCAGCTCGCCGACCAGGTTGATCATCTGGTCGACCTTTTCGACGCTGACGCGGATCGAGCCGCTGTCGCCACCGCCGGCAGCCGCCCGGGGAGCGGCCTTCTTGGCGGCGGCCGGCGCGGCGGCGGCCAACGCAACGACCGGCGCCGCAGCCGGCACCTCGACCGGAGCAGGCGCAGCCGGCGCCGCGGCAACCGGCTCGAACAGGCCGTAGGCGGTTTCCTCCGGCGCTGCGGCGGACGCCGGCGGTTCAGCCGGCACCGGCGGCAGTTCGGTGAAGAAGCCGTAGGCCTCGGCCGGCGCGTCCAGTTCGGAGAACAGGCCGTAAGCCTCCTCGGCGGCCTCTGCGGCGGCGGCCGGCTCGACGTCGAAGAAGCCGTAAGCCTCCTCGGTCGCCGGCCCCGGCTCGGTGAAAAATCCGTAGGCCTCGTCTGCGGCCGG
>SSSX01000756.1 GCA_015657735.1 Zoogloeaceae bacterium | reverse complement strand
GGAGACGCCGCCAGACAACCCATACCTGCGGCTCCTCAACGAGGCCGCAAAGCGCGAAGATTCAGCCCTTGGGGGCAAGGACGACGATCAGGGGTAGGCATGCGACCGCTGTGCGGGCCGGCTTCAATCTGCGGATGGGGCCGACTCCGCCAGCTTGGCTTCGGTCAGAGTCATCAAGTGGGCGGAACTGCATTTCAGCGCACGGGCAATATTGAGGATGAGAGGGAGCGTGGGGACATGCTCGCCGCGCTCGATCTTGCCCATGTGCGACCGTTCGATGCCGGCCATGTGGGCCAGCGCTTCCTGAGCGATACCCTGGTTGGTTCTTTCCTCCCTCACGGCAGCCCCAAACGCGATGGCTGGTTTCGCTTCGTAGGTAGTGGTGCCGGTGGGGCGACCTCTTTGGATCGAACGCTTTTGCATCGCCAAAAGCGTCGATCGCGGCCACGATCTAAACCACGTTAAACTTAACTCATTGAGCAGCCGCGAAGTCAGTGGCTGCAATTTTGCCGCTTCGGGGGATCTGGACGTGAAGTCGAGTGACGTCACCGCCAAGATACGCATGGCCGTGTTCGGCGAATGGGTGCCGCCCCAACTTGCCAGCGTGCTCGCCCTGCAGCGTGCCGAAGAGCCGGAGACCCATGTTGTCCTGGCCGGATGGACAGATCCCGGTCAAGCCCCGGAACTGCCTGGCGACAGCTTCGAATTTGCCCTGTCTGCGGCTGACTGGCAGTGGCCTGGCTGGATATGCGAGCCGCTGTGGCATGACACGCTGGCGGTCGCCATGGCCAAGCGCTCCCACCTGTTGGCCTATCGTGAAGTGCCGTGTCAGGAAGTGCTCAAGCAGTCCGTGATCTGCTCGCAGTCGACGGCCCATGAACCATGGCGCATGACCGTGCAGCGCGTGTTCGATGGCGTGCTGCACGAGCGAGAGCAAACGGTGGAGACATTCGATGTGGCGATGACGCTGGTTGGCGCCGGGTACGGGATCGCCATTGCGCCAGCCGCGAGACTGACGGGCTACCTGCACCGCGGCGTTGCTGTGCGGCCGCTGGCCGGCGCACCGACGATCGTGATGGCTTACCTGCTCCGCCGCAAGGCTTCCTTGTCGGACACTCAGTCAAGATTCGCCCGCCGCGCGCGCCTGGTGTCCTGACAGGTGCGCGGGGATCGCGGTTTCGCCACACGATCCCGCTTCTGCCGCTAGGCCACCCGAACGTGCGGCGGGGTCCAGTCGGTTTCCTTCACGGCTGTGCTCACGGTCATGACGAGCTTGTCGAGATTGCCGGCAGTCACGCCCTCCAGTGCCGAACGCCCCCGCAGCATCGAGCGCGGTTGAAGCAGTGCATGGTAGATCTGCCAAGGGTCCGCGCCCCGGCTCAGCTTCAGGATGGACTGGATCAACTCGTGCTTGAGTGGGTCGAGGTGCCAGTCCGGTACACGCTGGCCGCGGTTGCCCACGTTCAACGCCAGCAGGTTGCCTGCCTTGATCTCGTAGCTGATCCACCGGCGGGACTTGCCTGCCATCTTGGCGAACGCGGCGACGGGAAGGTTGTGCGGCGCTTCGAAGACATCGAACAGCTCCATCCTCTCGCGCTGAATGTTCGAGGGCACCAGCGGCGCAGCCGATCTCGGGGGCGAAACCGCCGGCAGCCGATGTGCGGCGGCAGAAACCATCGGCATGGCGTTGCCCGGCTTCGGGACGAGCAGGATTCGCGATGCGGGAACCGGCGTCGAGGGAGCGCTTGCGGCGTGCTCGCACGGGAATGCGGGAACGCCTTCCAGATGCACGGTGAGTGGCATGCTGGCCGCCTCGACCTGATTCTGCTCGAAGAGGTCGAGGCGATCGGCCCAGTCCTGCATCATCCGGCGACGCTGCTCCACGTACTCGGCATGGTTGTAGGTCGCGCTGACCTTGTTGGGATCGACATGCGAGAGCTGCGAATCCACCCAGACCTTCGGGTAGCCGATCTCGTTGAGCGCAGTGGACATCGTGCCGCGGATACCGTGTCCGGTCAGACGTTCCTGATAACCCATTCGCTTGAGGGCTCCGTTGAGCGTGTTCTCGCTGATGCGCTTCTTCAGGTCGCTGTCGTGCCGGAAAAGGTAGCGCTGGGCCGGCTTGAACTCATCCAGTAGGTGCCGGACGATCTCCATGGCTTGAATCGACAACGGCACGATGTATGGCGGGATGTCCGCCGGCTGCCGCCGCTTCTTGCGCATATCCAACTGGAGTTGCTTCACGACCTCGGGCGGGATGATCCACAGCCCGCGAGCCAGATCGAATTGATCTGGCGTCGCCTGCCGCAGCTCACCGGTTCGCACGCCGGTCAGCAGCAATAGCCGCAACCCGAGCTGGGTCTGCCGCCTGCCGCGATAGCTGCGCAGCCTCTGCAACAACTTGGGCAGTTCGGCCATCCGCAGAAACGGGTTGTGCCTTACGGGTGGCAGTGGCAGCGCCACCACGTCGAGATCTGAGGCAGGGTTCAGCTCCAGACCCGGCACGATCACCAGCGCGTAGCGGAACAGTTGGTTGAACCACGTCCTGACCTTCTCGGCGATGGAGAGCGCGCTGCGCTTCTCGATCTTGGCAATCACCTCCAGGAGATCGGGGCGCTTGATCTCATAGATCGACCGCCTCCCCAAGGTCGGGAGTACGTCCCTGTCGAAGATGCGCGGAAGCATCGCGAGGGTCGTCTGCCGGCCTTCCTTGAGGCTCAGCCCGCGATGCTCGAGCCACCTGCGATACACCGCCTCGAAGATGTTTTCGTCGGCGAGGCGCACCGCAGTCCGCTTCTGCTTGCGGTGAACACGTGGATTGATGCCCTTGGCGATCAGGGCGCGCGCTTCGTCGCGCAGGCTGCGCGCCTCGCGAAGCGTCACCTCCGGGTAGGTTCCGAGCGAGATCCGCTTCTGCTTGCCCGCCCAGTAGTAGCGGAAGTGCCAAGTCCTGCCCCCCGCAGCCGTCACGGCTAGTGAGAGGCCATCCAAGTCAGGGAGGGTGCAGGCCTTGCCGGTTGCCTTGGCCTGTCGAACGACCAGGTCTGAGAGTGCCATGCTCTTGCTCCTGAACATGAGTCAGGAACCAGATGCTGGTCACATCGACCTCGCCCCTCGATCAACAATCCGGAAACCGCCGTGCCCTCAAAAATGGACTTGTTTGTGGACTTAAAAGTCCCGGCTGTCGGCGGATCGCGGTGGAGCACAGCAGAACGTCAAGGAGAGAAAAGTCGTTGTGCGCCAACGACTTGCAGATTCTCCTGGACTTCTGCGGAACTCCGCAGATTGGTGCGGTGGAGCGGGTGAAGGGAATCGAACCCTCGTATGCAGCTTGGGAAGCTGCCGTTCTACCATTGAACTACACCCGCTTCGGGAAGATACGAGCAAGCCAACTCGCATCGGGCCGCGATAGTAGCACCAACCGCCCCCACTGGCTACGCGCAAACGCGGCGCCCGGCATCCGCCCGAGCCTTACCCGCCCTTTCACCCCCGCGGCTTATCCGACAAGGATCGCACCACCCACCCCTGACCCCACTCGCCCCACGGTGGATACCGGGTGGGACATGGTAAACTCGGGCCAGTTTTTCAAAGGGTTCCTCACCCGCCCATGATTCGCCTCACCCTCAATGGTCAATCGGAAGTGCTGGACGCCCCCCTTACCGTGGCGGGCCTGCTTGATCGTCGCCAACTCGCCGGGAAACGGGTTGCGGTGGAGAGGAATGGTCAGATCGTTCCCCGCGGCCAACATGCCGAAACCCGCCTCGTCGATGGTGACGTGCTGGAGATCGTGGTCGCAGTGGGTGGCGGCTGACCCCGGCGGTTCCAACCCCCTGATTCTTCAAGGTTAGCGATGAACGACCCTCTCCTGATTGCCGGAAAGGCCTATGGCTCCCGTTTGCTGGTCGGAACGGGCAAGTACAAGGATTTCGTGGAAACCCGCGCGGCGGTCGAGGCCAGTGGGGCCGAGATTGTCACGGTGGCGATTCGCCGCACGAACATCGGCCAGTCCCCCAACGAACCTAGCCTGCTCGACGCCCTTCCTCCTAGCCGATTCACCTATCTGCCAAATACCGCGGGTTGCTATTCCGCCGAAGAGGCGGTGCGGACCCTGCGCCTGGCACGCGAGCTGTTGGACGGCCACAGCCTGGTGAAACTCGAGGTGCTGGGGGATCCCCAGACCCTGTTTCCCAACATGCCGGAAACCCTCAAGGCGGCCGACACCCTGGTCAAGGACGGCTTCCAGGTGATGGTGTACTGCTCGGACGACCCGATCCAGGCCCGCATGCTGGAGGAAATCGGGTGCGTGGCGATCATGCCCCTGGCCAGTCTGATCGGCTCAGGGATGGGCATCCTCAACCCGTGGAACCTGCGCCTCATCATCGACCAGGCCAAGGTGCCGGTGCTGGTGGATGCCGGGGTGGGCACGGCGTCGGACGCCGCCATCGCCCTGGAACTGGGTTGCGACGGCGTTCTCATGAACACCGCCATCGCCCAGGCTCAGAATCCGGTCCTGATGGCGCAGGCCATGCGAAAGGCCGTGGAAGCCGGTCGCGAGGCCTTCCTGGCCGGCCGCATGCCGCGCAAGACGTATTCCGCCAGCCCCAGCTCTCCTACCGGAGGCCTCATCGGCCGTTAACCGCGCCGCCGGAAATGCCCAGGCCGCGCCCTGAATCATGACGGACCCCACCGCCCCTTCCGCCACCCCCGGCGGGCGCATGACGTCCCGCTCGATCCGCAGCTTCGTGCTTCGCCAGGGCCGCCTGTCCGACGGTCAGGCCCGCCATTTGGAAGCGCAGAT
>SSSX01000755.1 GCA_015657735.1 Zoogloeaceae bacterium | reverse complement strand
GGTGACCACCAAGCTCAATTTTCGCTTTGTTGGCGGCGCGGAGGTAAAATCCCGTTTTTTCTTCGGGTGGGCCATGCGCGTTCTCGGTATCGAAACCTCCTGCGACGAAACCGGTGTGGCGATCTACGACACGACGCGGGGTCTGCTCGGCCATCGTCTCCACTCCCAGATCGATCTCCACGCGGCTTACGGCGGCGTGGTGCCCGAGCTGGCCTCCCGCGACCATATTCGCCGCCTGCCGCTGCTGCTGCGCGAAACCCTCGAGGCGACCGGCCTGGCGATGGGCGACATCGATGCCATCGCCTACACCTGCGGACCGGGGCTGGCCGGCGCGCTGCTGGTCGGCTCGAGCGTCGCCGAGGCGCTGGGGGTGGCGCTGGGGGTGCCGGTGCTGCCGATCCATCATCTGGAAGGGCATCTGCTGTCGCCGCTGCTGTCGGCGACGCCGCCGGTCTTTCCGTTTGTCGCGCTGCTGGTTTCGGGTGGCCACACCCAGTTGATGCGGGTGGCGGGCGTCGGCGATTACGCGCTGCTCGGCGAGACGGTGGACGATGCCGCCGGCGAGGCCTTCGACAAGACCGCCAAGCTGATCGGCCTGGGCTATCCGGGCGGTCCGGCGCTGGCCAGACTGGCGCAGGCCGGTCGGCCGGGGCGCTTCAAGCTGCCGCGCCCGATGCTGCACAGCAAGGATTTCGATTTCAGCTTCAGCGGCCTGAAAACGGCGGTGTTGACGGCCGCCTCGGCGCCCGGTTTCGCCGATGCCGACCGGGCCGACCTGGCGGCCGAGTTCCAGGCGGCGGTGGTCGAGGTGCTGGTGGCGAAGTCGATGGCGGCCCTGAAGCATGCCGGCCTGAAGCAGTTGGTGGTGGCCGGCGGCGTCGGCGCCAATCTGGCGCTGCGCGCCCAGCTCGATGCCGCGGCGGCAAAGCGCAAGGCGCGCGTCTTCTACCCGGAGCTCGAACTGTGCACCGACAACGGCGCGATGATCGCCTTCGCCGGCGCGATGCGCATCATGGCCGGCGAACGGCTGACCGGGTCGGACGGCCGTTTTGCGGTGCGGCCGCGCTGGAGCCTGCAGGACATCGCGCCGCCACGCGCCGCCTGAGCGATGCCCGGCGGCCTCGCCGTGGCCTACTTCTTCTTGCTGCCGATGCGGCTTTCCTGGCCGGCGATGAGCCGCCTGATGTTGTCCGTGTGGCGCCACAGCAGCAAGGCCGACATTACGGCGATGGCGACGACCCAGCTGGTGTCGAGGCCGAAGAAGTAGGCCAGCGCCGGTGCCGCCAGCGCCGCGCAGAGGGCGGCCAGGGACGAGTAGCGCAGCGCCACGGCGACGCCCAGCCACACGCCCAGCACCGCCAGTCCGAGCAGGCCCTTGGCGCCGATCAGCACCCCGGCGGCGGTGGCGACGCCCTTGCCGCCCTTGAAACCGAGGAAGACCGGAAACAGGTGGCCGAGGAAGGCGGTCAGGCCGGCCGCCGGTGCGGCGATCGGGCCGAGGCCGAAGGACGGGGCGAGGGTGTCGGCCAGCCACACCGCCAGCCAGCCCTTGAAGGCATCGCCGACCAGGGTCAGGACTGCGGCGAGCTTGTTGCCGCTGCGCAGCACATTGGTTGCGCCGGGGTTGCCGGAGCCGTACGAGCGGGGGTCGGCCATGCCGAACAGGCGGCTGACGACCACCGCGAAAGGAATTGAGCCGATCAGGTAGGCGGCGAGGAGCAGGACGGCGAGTTGCATTTTTTGGAGGGCGCCTTCGGGATCGCGCGAGCTAGAATGAGCGCGATTCTAGCTGGGACTTACGATGGATTTCATTTTTATCGAGGCATTGCGGGTCAAGTCCCGCGTCGGCATCTATCCGCGCGAGCGGGTGACGGAACAGACGCTGGAACTGAATCTGACTTTCGGTGTGCCCGATGCGGCGGCCGAGCATGACGACATTGCGGATACGATCGATTACGCGAAGGTGATCGAACGCATTCGCGACGAGCTGGCGCAGCGTCAATTCAACCTGATTGAAACCCTGGGCGAATTCATCGTCAAATTGCTATTCGACGAATTCGGCGCGCCGTGGGTGAAGCTGGCGATCGCCAAGATCGGCGTGATGAAGGACGTGCGGCGGGTTGGGGTATCCATCCAGCGCGCGCGAAATGGCGTCGAGCCGCCGGCCCATGCGCCGAGTGCGGGATTGCCGGGCTGAGCCCGGCAATGGGGCGGAGCGGACCGCGGCGGCCGCTCCTGCCGGATTTCAGGCGGCGGTGACTTCCGAGGCGGCCGGTGCTTCGGCACGCAGTTCGTCGAGGGCCTTGCCCTGGGCCAGCCAGTCGATGACCCACTGGGGCTTGCGGCCGTGGCCGGTCCAGCCGATGGCGGCGTTTTCCGGGTGACGGAACTTGATCGCCGACGCGGGTTTGGCGGCGGCTTTCTTCACCGTTTTGGCGGCGGCCTTTTTCGGTGCGGCAGCAGCCGGCTTCTCGGCGGGCTCCTGGCTGATCACGTCGTTGAGGCTCATGCCGTGTTCGGCGGCCAGTTTCTGCATGCGTTTCAGCAAATCCTTCTTAGCGGTATCGGAACGACGCCGGATTTCCGCCTCCACTTTGGTCTGGAGGCGACGCAATTCGGTAAGGGAAAGGGAGGAGATATCCATGGTGCTGTTTTCCTTGGTCTTCGAGTTTTGACTGGCGGTGGGCCTGGCGAGGGTGCCGGGGGCCCGCCGGATTGGACTCGGATACGCGGCTTTTTTCTGCCAGTGCCGAATTCCGGTTCCGTTTCTATTCTGTCCGGTATTTTGCCACCATTGCCGGCCCATTTGGCAAGTGTTTGTTGCGGACTATTCCAGCGCGACTTCGACCAGCCCCGGCTGCAGCATCCGCAGGATGTCGTGGGGATGGATGCCGACCAGAAAGCCCCTTTTCCCGCCATTGATGTAAATGAGCGGCAGATCGAGGATGCTGCGCTCCATGAATACCGGCATGGTTTTGCGGGTGCCGAAAGGCGAGGTGCCGCCGACCAGATAGCCGGTGTGGCGCTGGGCGACGGCGGGTTCGCAGGGTGCGATGTGCTTGTGGCCGGTCTGGCGCGCGAGTTCCTTGGTCGAAACCTTGCGGTCGCCGTGCATCAATACGATAAGCGGCTGCCGGCTTTCGTCTTCCATCACCAGCGTCTTGACGACCGCATGCTCGGCGACATTCAGTTCGCGGGATGAAACCTTGGTGCCGCCGTGGTTTTCGTAAGTATAGAGATGGGTCGAAAAAGGCGTTTTGTGCTGGCGCAGAAAACGGGTGGCGGGCGTTTCGGGGGCGTGCGGATCGGGGCGGGCCATGGGTCAAATCGGATGAAAGGGTAATTCGGCGCGCCGGCCGATTCAGACGGCGCCTTCGTGGCGCAATAGCCAGCGTTTGGTGTCGAGCAGGAATCCGCCGCGGTCGTGGGCGAAGCCGCCCAGGCCGGAGGCGGCGACGACGCGGTGGCACGGAATGACGAGCGGAAAGGGATTGTCGCCGCAGGCCTGGCCGACGGCGCGGGCGGCACTGTTGGCGTCGTGTGCGAGGTCGCCGTAAGTGCGCGTCCGGCCGCGGGGAATGGCGGCGATGGCGGACCAGATGCGACGGCGGAAATTCGTGCCGCGGCCGGCCAGCGGCAGGTCGAAGCGGAAGTCGGGGTCGGCAAGATAGCTTTCGAGCTGGCGCGCGGCCATTTCGGCGACGCTATTCGTGGCCGGCGCGCTCGCCTGGCCCGGCGGCAGAAAGCGGATTTCTTCGATGAATTGGCCGCGGACAATGATGCCGACGGCGCCGAATGGGGCCGCAATTACGGCCGAGAAAGCGTGGGATATTCCGACGGGCGGAAACTGGCTGGAACGGGCGGCGGCAGGCATGGCGGAATTCTGCGCGCGAGGCCGGCCGCCGGCAAGACAATCAGCTTTTGCCGAGCAGTGCGTTTTTGAGGTCCGGGTCGGCGGGTTTGTCGCCGAGCCAGATGCGCAGCAGCGCGCGGTAGAAATCTTCGCCGGGAATATCCTTGCCGCGGGTTTCATTGCCGACCGACAATCGGGTGCCATTGCCGGGCAGCCATTCGAGGCGGATCTGGGTGCCGGTCGGGGCGGATTTGAGGCTCAGCAGCGCAGTGCGGAAATCGTCGCTGCGGGCCTGCAGTTTCGCGAATTCGGCGTCGCTGTGATTCTTTTTGAGGCCGTCGATCAGGGCGTCGGCGAACTGTTCGGCGCTGAGATCGCGCAGGGTGACGATCTGGATGCGCCGCGGGCCGGGGTTGGCGGCGACGGCGTCGGGGCTGTCGGTGCGTTTGGGGAGATAGAGGCCCATGGCGTACACCTTGAGCATGAAGCGGGTGCGCAGGCCGGCGCCGTTGAGCGCGAGTTCGCTGCCGGCGAGGCTGGCCTTGTCGTCGAAATGCACGCCGGCGACGTCGGCGGCGCGGGCCGTGAGGCTCGTCGCGAGGGCGCCGGTCAAGGTGACGGCGAGTAGGCTGGCGCGCAGGAATCGGGTCATGATGTCTCCTAGGTGGGATGGTCAAACGTCCGCCGATCGAGTTTCGACTCGATTCGAACGAACGTTTGAATCATACCCGGAAGACGTCCGGCGGGGGAAGCCGGGCAGGGTCAGCCGCGCACCTGGCCGTCGCCGAAGACGATCCATTTCTGGCTGGTCAGGCCTTCGAGACCGACCGGGCCGCGGGCGTGGATCTTGTCGGTGGAGATGCCGATCTCGGCGCCGAGGCCATACTCGAAGCCGTCGGCGAAGCGGGTCGAGGCGTTGATCATCACCGATGCCGAATCCACTTCGCGCAGGAAGCGCATGGCGCGCGTGTAGTTTTCGCTGACGATGGCTTCGGTGTGGCCCGACGAGTAGCGGTTGATGTGCTCGATGGCGGCGTCGAGGCCGGCGACGACCCGGATGGCGATGATCGGCGCGAGAAATTCCTCGGACCAGTCGGATTCGACGGCGGCCTTGAGCTGTGCGTCGGGCAGGCCGGTTTCGCGCAGGATCGTCAGCGTGGCCGGGCAGGCACGCAGTTC
Source organism: Zoogloeaceae bacterium (assembly GCA_015657735.1). Classification (GTDB taxonomy): domain Bacteria; phylum Pseudomonadota; class Gammaproteobacteria; order Burkholderiales; family Rhodocyclaceae; genus Zoogloea. The sequence continues at coordinate 2,819 of SSSX01000755.1, read as the reverse complement.
GACGCCTTTGCCGACGAGCATCGCGCCGATGGCGGGCAGCTGGGCGTGGGCGACGGCGGCATCGACGAGCAGCGATTCGGTGGTGTTGCAGGTGCCGTAGCGCTGGGTCTTGGCGTTTTCGACGATGGCCAGGGCCTTGGCCGGATCGGCGAATTCGTCGACATAGACGTGGCAGTTGCCGTCCAGGTGCTTGATGACCGGCACGCGGGCGTCGCGCGAGATGCGTTCGATGAGGCCCTTGCCGCCGCGGGGAACGATGACGTCGACGAATTCGGGCATCGCGATCAGCTCGCCGACCGCGGCCCGGTCGGTGGTGTCGACCACCTGGATCGCCATTTCGGGCAGGCCGGCGGCGGCCAGGCCGGCGCGCACGCAGTCGGCGATGGCCTGGTTGGAGTGCAGGGCTTCCTTGCCGCCGCGCAGGATGGCGGCGTTGCCGGACTTGAGGCACAGCGCGGCGGCGTCGGCGGTGACGTTGGGGCGGGCCTCGTAGATGATGCCGATGACGCCCAGCGGCACGCGCATCTTGCCGACGGTGATGCCGGAGGGGCGGCGCTTGAGGTCGCTCATCTCGCCGACCGGGTCGGGCAGCGCCGCGACCTGTTCGAGGCCGATGGCCATCGCTTCGATGCCCTTGGCGGACAGGGTCAGGCGGTCGATCATCGCCGGCTCGAGACCGCTTTCGCGGGCCGCGGCCAGATCGCGGGCGTTGGCGGCGGCGAGCTCGGTGGCGTTGGCGCGGATCTGCGCGGCCATCGCCAGCAGCGCGGTGTTCTTGGCGTCGGTGGAGGCGGCGGCCACGGCGCGGGAGGCGGCGCGGGCCTGGCGGCCGACGGTGTGCATGTAGGTCTTGATGTCCATCTCGTCTCTTTTCGAAGCGGTGTCAGCGGCGCGCCGGCGCCGCGCCCCAGGTGAGGCGCAGGCACAGCTGGAGGAATTCGTCCCACACATCGCCGCCGGCCAGACCCTTGATCATCCGGTCAATCTTCGCCGCGTGCAAGATGGCGGTGCGCAGCGGGGCGGCGCCGAGGCGCGGCAGGGCGCGCTGGATGGCTTGCCGGCGGCGGTCGTCGAAGACCCGCTCGGCCTTCAGCAGACTTTGCAGCGGCTGACCGTCGTCGAGGCCCTGGCGCAGGCTGGCGAGGGTGCGGATTTCGTTGGCGAGGGCCCACAGGATGAGCGGCGGCGCCTCGCCTTCGCCCCTGAGCCCTTCGAGCAGGCGCGCGCAGCGGGCGGGGTCGCCTTCGAGCAGGGCCTGGCGAAGTGCGTCGACGTTGTAGCGGGCGACGTTGAGGATGGCCTCGCGCACGGCGTCGAGGCCGATGTCGCCCGGCGGATGGAGCAGGCCGAGCTTGAGGATTTCCTGGTGGGCGGCGAGGAGGTTGCCTTCGACGTGGTCGGCGATGAACGCCAGCGCGTCGGCCGGGGCGCGCTGCTGCTGGCGGGCCAGGCGCTGGGCGATCCAGTCGGGCAGGCGCTCGCGCTCGGGGGCGTTGGTTTCGACGACGATGCCGGCGTCGGCCAGCGCGGTCAGCCAGGCGGCCTTGCGGGTCGCCCAGTCGAGTTCGGGCAGGCTGATCAGGGTGACGACGCCGTCGTCGAGGGCTCGCGCGTAGCGCTGCAGGGCTTCGCCGCCTTCGCGGCCGGGCTTGCCGTTGGGGATGCGCAGATCGACCAGCTTGCTGGCGCCGAACAGCGACAGGTTGCCGGCGGCCGACTGCAGCTCGCTCCAGCGGAAGCCCTGGCCGGCGACCAGCACTTCGCGCTCGGCGTAGCCTTGCCGGCGTGCGGCGGCGCGGATCGCGTCGCCGGCCTCGAGGACCAGCAGCGGCTCGTTGCCGTGCAGGACGTAGAGCGGGGCGAGGGGTTTGTCGAGGTGGGCGGCGAGCTGTTCGGGACGCAGGTTCACGGCTTGGCGGCGGCGGCCGGCGGCGGGGCGTCGGGCATCCGGGCGGCGGCCAGGCGGCGCATCAGCTGCTGCACGAGGTCGTTCTGCATGTCCCGGTAGAGCAGGATTTCTTCCTGCTGCTTGGCCAGCAGCTGGGTGTCGTCGAAGGCCAGGTCGCGGCGCAGGAGGATGTCGGTCGACGGCATGACTTCCTGCCCCGACTTGCTGACCAGTCGGAACGCGAAGCGCTGGCGGAGCTGGTATTCGCGGACGCGGCCCTGGGTGTTGAGGGCCAGGATGATTTTGTCTTTGAGGTCGGCCAGGACTTCGAGGCGCACTTCGGCGTCCTCGGGTTTTTCGGCGATGAGGGTGCCGCCGTTGGCGCGGATCTCGCGGCGGATCGCGGCGGCCAGTTCGGAATACTGGTACATGCCGAGGTAGACCGACTTGAAGGGCAGCGGCCGCGCGCCGCGCAGCTGGAAGCCGCAGCCGGCCAGCAGCGACGCGCCAGCAAGAGCGGCGAGGGCCCGGCGGCGGCCGATCCGGGGTGTGGAGCTCATCGGGGCGTTCCTTCGTTGAGGCGCTGGCGTTCTTTCTCGTAGGCGTCGTAGCCGGGCGGCGGCGGCTCGCGGTTGACGTCGCGCCCCGGTTCGTACTGCCGGCGGGCGTTTTCCTGGCGCAGACCTTCGTACCAGGCCCGCTCGCTGGGCGTAGCGGCGCAGCCGGCGAGCAGGGCGGCGAGAATCGAGCAGACGAGGGGACGAAACATCGGGAGCCTCCGCGTGTTCAACCGACGATATTGACGAGACGGCCGGGCACGACGATGACTTTCTTCGCCGGACGGCCTTCCAGGAACTTGACTGCGGCCTCGTTGGCGAGGGCGGCGGCTTCGATGACGTCCTTCGCGGCGTCGGCAGGCACGCGGACGGCG
>SSSX01000113.1 GCA_015657735.1 Zoogloeaceae bacterium | reverse complement strand
GGCACGCGCAGCGCCAGACGCGGGAACATCGCCAGTTCCAGCGGGCCGTCGAAGCGCAGGCTGCGCTGGTAGCGCTGCCTGGTGAAATGGGAGAGGTCGGCGGCCAGCCGGGCACCGTCGAAAGTGGCGTACAGATACAGGGCGCCGGTGGCGATGGCGGTGCTGACGCCACCCAGCACGAAGGCCAGATACTTGAGGGGCTTGAAACGCATTTCCGGAGAACCCACGATTCCGTGGCCGCGATCTTACCGCAGCCGCCGCGTCAGGCCGTCACGCCGGCGCTGCGCAGCGGCAGGCGGAGTTCGAAGGTGCTGCCCTGGCCGGGCTGGCTGTCGACGGCGACGCTGCCGCCGTGGCGCTCGGCGACGGTCTTGACGATCAGCAGGCCGAGGCCGACGCCGGACGGCTTGTCGCGGCCTTCGTCGACGATCCGCGAAAAACGCCGGAACAGCCGCGGCAGCGCATCGGCCGGAATCCCCTCGCCCTCGTCGCCGACGCGGATCACCCAGTCGCTGCCCTCGGCCGACAGGCTCACCGACACCACGCTGTGGGCGGCGCCGTACTTGATGGCGTTGGTCAGCAGGTTGATGACCGCCCGGCGCAGCAGCGAAAAATCGCCGCGCACGATGGCTTCCTCGTTGTCCGCGTCGTGGGTATCGACGTCCACGCGGATGTTGCGGGCGTGGGCCTGCGGCCACACTTCGTCGGCGGCCGAATCGACGAGGCCGGCGAGGTCGAGTTCGACGAAGTCCTTCGGGTCCGACCCTTCGGCGCGCACCAGGCGGAACAGGCCGTCGGCCAGGTCGAGGGCCGAACGGGCGTAGCGGGCGATGCGCGGGATCTGCGCCTGCAGTTCGGCCGGCTCGCCGCGGTAGCCGTCGATCAGGGTCAGGATCGACGCCAGCGGCGCCCGCAGGTCGTGGGACAGGAAATGCATCGTGTCCTCGCGGCTGCGCTGCGCCTCGTGCATCGCGGTGACGTCGGCGAGGCCGATCACGCGCCCCGGCCGGCCACTCGATTCGGTGACCAGATCGGCCACCGACACCAGCAGGTAGCGCTTCTTGTCGGGCGTCAGCTCGAACTGGCGGATGCCGGAGAAACCGGACAGATCGGGCAGCCCGTCGCGCATCGGCACGTAGACCGGCCACGGCAGCTCGCGCAGCGCGGCCAGCAGCGCGTCGCTGCGGAAAGCCCGCAGCAGGTGGCGGGCCCGCTCGTTGTGGAGGATCACGCGGTCGGTCTGGTCGATCACCACCACGCCGATCGGCAGATGCTCCAGCGTGTCGGCGATGAAGCGGCGTACGTCGCGCTGATGGTGGGCCGCCCGGCGGACGATGCGGATGCGCTGTTCGAGCGGGTCGGCGGCGGTCGTTTCGGGATCGCCGGGGACGAGGCCGAGGGGCGAACCTTCGCGCTCCAGCGCGACCAGTTCGGCATCCAGGTAGCGCTGGGCGGCCTCGAGGCGGCGCCAGCTCCACAGCGGATACGCCAGCATGCAGCCGATCACCGCCGGCGCCGGACCGAACCATCCGATCCCCAGATGCAGGCCGAGCGCCGCCAGCAACAGCGCGACCCCGGCCAGCACGAAGGACATCATCAAACCGGTGCGGGCATCGGCGTACAGCAGCACCAGCATCAGCACGCTGGCCAGCACGCCGGCCACCAGCGCCGCGACCCACGACGGCAGTGGCACGATCGCCGCGCCATGCCGCAGTGCGTCGAAGACGTTGGCCTGCAGCTCGATGCCGGGCATCGGCCGGGACAGGCCGGAGGCCGGCGTCGGCACCGCGTCGGCCATGCCGGCGGCGGTGGCGCCGACCAGCAGCAGCTTGCCGCGCAGGGCCTCGGCCGGCACCTCGCCCTTGAGGACGGCCTGGTACGAATAGTGCATATAGGTGCCCGGCGGGCCGGAAAACGGGATGCGCTGCCAG
>SSSX01000754.1 GCA_015657735.1 Zoogloeaceae bacterium | reverse complement strand
TTCGACGGAGATCGCCTTGCCGTTGTAGAACACCACTTCGCAGGGCATGCCGTCGATCAGGTACTTCAGCGCGTCGGTCATGTTTTCGGCTTCGACTTCGTACTGCTCGTAGTCGGCGTCCATGAACACGTACATCGGATCGGCGAAGTAGGAGTAGGTTACTTCCTTGCGGTCGAGCACGACGATCTCGAACTTGTCGTCAGCCTTGTAAACCGACTCCGACGGGGCGCCGGTGAGCAGGTTCTTGAGCTTCATCTTGACGACTGCGGCGTTGCGGCCGGACTTGTTGTACTCGGCTTTCTGCACCACGAGGGCGTCGGCGCCCACCATGATCACGTTGCCGGAGCGGAGTTCCATTGCGGTTTTCATGCTGTTTCCTGCGAGCTGTTGATTGTGCGGCAAAAGCCGCAAAAAATAGATAACTTATCATTCTATCTCAACTTTGCAGAATTGCACCAGATTTCCGGCAAGATCACCGGCCGCCTGCAAGGTCGCCGACCACTCGGGCCCGTGGCCGGCGAGGGCCGGCAGCGCGGCGCGGAAAGCCGGCCAGGCGGCGGCCACGCCGTGCTGCCGGTTCCAGGCATGCCAGAAACGGGCAAGCGCCCGGGCCGCCGGCGCGTCGAGTCCCTGCACATAGCGCGCCAGGAAGGCGTCGAGCTTGACCACGTGGGCTTCGTCCTGCTGCGGATAGATCTGCCACACGAAGGGACGCCCGGCCCACTGGGCGCGGACGAAGGAATCCTCGCCGCGCACGAAGTTCAGATCGCAGGCCCATAACAGTTCGTCGTAGCGGGCCTGCTCGACGAAGGGCAGCACTGCCAGGCGGAGCGCGCCCCGCACCACGCGATCGCCGGAACTCAGGCCGGCGAGTCCGAGCGCGGTCGCCACATCCGGCACGATCCGCCCCTCCGGCACCAGGCAGGTCACCGGCGCCGGACCGCGCTGCCAGGCGGCGAGCAGTTCTGCCAGCCCCGCGTTTTCATATCCGAACAACGAGACGCACAGTTCGCCGGGTTCCGGCGGCGGCAGGCCGAGGGCCGAGCGGAAGGCCGCCGGCGAAAACGCGGCCTGCCGCCGCGCATAACTTCCTTCGCGGAGCAAACCGCCGGTACCGCTGTCGAGGCCGGGAAAGAAGAAATGCTGTTTCAGCGGCAGGCGCGGGTGGGGCGACGGCAGGCCGTGGCAGCCGCTCACCCAGTCTTCGGCGCTCAGGTATTCGAGGTTGATCCATACCGGCTGCGGCGTCCGCCGGGCCATGGCTTCGACGAAGGTGTCGGGCAGCGGGCACGCAAACGCGGCGATCACCACCGCACCGGGCTCGACCTCCGGCAGCGGCACCGTCCACCGGACGATGTCCACGCCATCGATCCGCTGCTCCGGCAACGCGGTATCCAGCGTC
>SSSX01000753.1 GCA_015657735.1 Zoogloeaceae bacterium | reverse complement strand
TTACGCCGAGGATGCGGTGGACCTGTTCTTCCTGCAGGTGCAGGGTTCGGGGCGCGTGCAGCTGCCCGACGGCGGCGTCGTGCGCCTCGCCTACGCCGACACCAACGGTCATCCCTACCAGTCGATCGGCCGCTGGCTGGCCGACCGTGGCGAGCTGCGCGTCGAGCAGGCGTCGATGGACGGCATCAAGAACTGGGCGCGGGCCAACCCCGGCCGCCTGCAGGAAATGCTCAACGCCAACCCGAGCTACATTTTTTTCCGCGAGGTGCCGAACAACGCCGGCGGGCCGGTCGGCGCGCTGGGGCAGCCGCTCACCGACGGACGCAGTCTGGCCGTCGATCCGCGCAGCATTCCGCTGGGGGCGCCGGTCTTTCTCGCCACCACCCATCCGAACAGCGCCCAGCCGCTGCGCCGCCTGATGCTCGCGCAGGACACCGGCAGCGCGATCAAGGGCGGCGTGCGCGGCGACTTTTACTGGGGCTTCGGCGCCGAGGCCGGTGCGCTGGCGGGGCGGATGCGTCAGAAGGGCGAGATGTGGGTGCTGTGGCCGCGCGATCAGGTGCCGCGCTGAGAGGCCCGCCGGGTTGGCGTCCGGGGCGGCGCAATCGTAGTTTTGTAATAAGTTTTTCTTAAATTCATGGTTTGCCCGCACGGGGCCCGGCGCTACCGTGCGAAGCTGGTGTCATCGCCCTTGACGCCATCCGTACCGCCTTCCGGAGACCATCGTGCCGCTCACCGAACTCGTCCACTATTTCAACAAGCGCAACCGCCTGACCCGCGGGGCGACCGGCGCCGAGCGCTTCGGTATCGTCGATGGCCGGGTGCAGGCCTGTTTCGGCGGCCGGGTGTTCGGCACGCTGTTCCAGCCGGTGGTCGAGCGGGCCGGCGGGCGGGCGATCGGCCACGAGGCGCACCTGCAGGTGCTCGAAGGCGAGGGGCAGGGCCTGCCGGCGCAGGCGGTGTTCCTCGACGCCCGCGACGACGACGAGCTGATCCATCTCGACCGCGTCGCGCGCACGCTGCATGCGCTCAATTTCCTGCTCGAACGCGAGCAGCACGGCGGCTTCCTGGCGCTCAACGTGCATCCGCAGCTGATCCGCGCGGTGCCCGATCACCACGGTCATGCCTTCGAAACCGTGCTGGCGCGCTGCGGGCTGACGCCCGACCGCATCGTGCTGGAGCTGACCGACGACGGCTTCGAGAACCTGCCGCGGCTGGCGACGGCGATCGGTGAATACCGCGCGCGCGGTTACCGCGTGGCGATCGACAACTTCGGCCGTCATTCGTCGGATCTGGAGCGGCTCGAGACGCTGGCGCCGGACATCGTCAAGCTCGACCGCAGCCTGATCGGCCACGCCGGCCACCTGAGCCTGGCCAAGCGGGTGATGACCGGGCTGTGCGCCGAGATCCGCCACTTCGGCCTGACGATGGTCTGCCAGTGCATCGAAAACCCGCTGCAGCTGCAGGTCGCGCACGAGGCCGGGGTGGATTGGCTGCAGGGCCGGCTGATCGGCCGGCCGGCGCCGGGCTGCGTGCCGGTCAGCCCGCAGCGCCGCACGCCGGCGGCAGCCTGAGGGGCGCGCGGCTTACTTGCCGGCGGCGGCCTGAGTCATCGCCTGTTCGAGCTGGGCCAGCGGCACGGCGCCGGGCAGGCGGTTGCCGTCGGCGGTGAAGATCGTCGGCGTGCCGCTGACCTTCATTTTCTGGCCGAGAGCCACGTTCTTGTCGACGACGCTGGCGTCGCAACCGGCCGCCGCGGCGGCCGGAACCTTGCCGGCGGTCATCCAGTCGGTCCACGCGGCGGCGCGATCCTTGGCGCACCAGATGTTCTTCGATTTTTCGGTCGAATCGGGGCTGAGGATCGGGTACAGGAAGGTGTAGATCGTCGCGTCCTTGAGGTTCTGCATGTCCTTGGCGAGGCGTTTGCAGTAGCCGCAGTTCGGGTCTTCGAAGGTGGCGATGGTGCGCTTGCCGTTGCCGCGCACCTGCTTGATGGCCTGGTCGAGGGGCAGCGTCGCGAAGTCGATCTTCATCAGCTGGGCCTGGCGTGCCTGGGTGACGTTCTTGCGCGTCTTGGCGTCGATCAGGGCGCCGTCGATGATGAAGCTGACTTTGTCGTCGGTGTAGAGCAGTTCGCCCGATTTGAGCACCACTTCGTAGAGTCCGCCGTAGGGGGTTTTCTTGACGCTGTCGACGGCCGGGGCGTTGAGGAAGGTTTCGAGGTTCTTCTTGACCGTGGCTTCATCGGCGTGGGCGACGCCGGCGGCAAGGAACAGGGCGGCCAGCAGCGCGCGTACGGGGGGGAATTTCATCCGGGGTCTCCAGGGTGCGACGAGTTCGGGGAAAGCGTGTTAAGGGGCGGGCTCAGAAGCGGCCCGCGATCGCGTAGCGGATCAGCGCATTGCGTAGGACCGGCAGGCGGTTGGTGAGGTTCAGTCCGAGGTTGCGCAGGCCCGACAGCAGCGGGTCGGCGGGCTTGAACAGGCGGTTGAGGCCGTGGGTGGTGTACTGCAGCAGCGCGGTTTCCTCGGCGCGGGCGCGGGCGTAGGCGCGCAGCACCGGGAGTTCGCCCGGGTCGCGCCAGGCGGGCAGCGCGGTGAGCTGGTCGGCGAGCACGCGGGCGTCCTGGTAGCCGAGGTTGATGCCGTGGCCGGACAGCGGGTGGATCGCGTGGGCGGCGTCGCCGATCAGCGCGAGGCGCGGCCGGACGACCGTGTCGACGCGCATCAGGCGCAGCGGAAAGGCGGCCGCCGGGGTGACCAGTTCGAGCTTGCCGAGCCGCATGCCGCCGGCTTCGGCGACCCTGGCGCAGAGGGCCTCGGGCGGCAGCGCGACGAGTTCGTCGGCCAGCGCGTCGGGCGCCGACCAGACCATCGACATGTGCGTGTCGGGCAGCGGCAGGTAGGCCAGCACGCCGTCCGGGCGGAACCACTGGAAGGCGGC
>SSSX01000112.1 GCA_015657735.1 Zoogloeaceae bacterium | reverse complement strand
GCCCTACCGGGGCTTCGACCTGTCGGCGGTGACTACCAACGACTGCAAGCACCCCGAAGGCAACAAGGACGACTGGACCGGCGGCGTGCGCTGGTCGGGCTCGGCGGGGTCGCTCAACTACTCGCTGGCCTACGTCAAGACCTTCGCCGCCGACCCGGTCGCCAACTCGGTGTACGCGCCGTACAAGAAGACGCCGGACGGGCCGCTGTTCGATCTGATCCATCCGAAGATCGATGTCTTCGGCGCCACCGTCAGCGGCTATTCGGCGGCACTCGACACCGTGTTCAGCGCCGAGATCGCCTACACCAAGGATCAGCCCTTCAACGTCGGGACGGGGCCGCTCACCGCGCCGTCGCTGGGCGCGGCGGCGGGCCTCGGCCTGGGCGGCATCAAGCTGAAGGACACGGTGACCACGATGGTCCGGGCCGACAAGAACCTGCATTTCGAGAACCTGCTCGGCACCAACCGGCCGTCCTTCTCGTCGGTGCAGATCTTCGACACCTGGGTGCGTGACTTCAAGTCGTCGGAAGACCTGGTGCGTCTGTTCGCCTACGGCTCGCCGCTCACCGAGCACAGCACCATCCTCACCGCCTTCACGGTGCTCAACTACAAGGGCGACACCATCAATCCGGGGCTCGCCGTCGGCGTGGACCTCAACCACGGCGGGGGCTTCCTGATCCCCAGCGTCGATCTCGTGCTCGGCGACAAATGGCGGGCCAAGGCCGAGGCCGACATCTTCTGGACTTCCGGTTCCGGCAAGACCCTGTTCGATCCCAATCCCGGCGTCCAGTTGTTCGGCTACTTCGCCAACAACAGCCAGCTCACCTTCCGTTTGACCCGGCAGTTCTAAATTCCACAGAGGAGACCGAAAGATGCAATCCACACCCAAAGTGAATCACGCGCGCCGCAAGTTCGCGGCGCAGGCGCTGGCCGTCGGCCTTGGCGCCAGCTTCGTCGGTCAGGTCCAGGCCGGCGAGCTGCCGGCCGGCTTCGTCATCACCAAGGACAACTACGACAAGATCAAGACCGAGACTTTCGAGGGCAAGACCGTCGCCAGCATGGTTCCCGAGCGGCTCGAGACGATGATCAGGAAGTTCGGCCTGACCATCAAGCTGGCCAACTCGAAGAAGATCGAGATGGACCCGAAATATGTCGGCGCCACCAAGGACAACGTGAAGAACGTCAAGTTCGATCCGGCCACCCGCACCATGAGCGGCTGGAAGGCGGGCATGCCGTTCCCGCCGGAAACCATCAAGCTCGACGATCCGACCGCCGGCGACAAGGTGATCTGGAACCTGCGCGCCGCCACCTACGGCGCGACGATGGACCTGCGCGACATCTCCTTCGTGTTCATCGGCGGTGCCAGCGGCGTCGAGCGCGTGCAGCGCTGGCAATCGCGCCGCTACTACATGGAAGGGCGTCTGGACGGCGGGCCGGTCAGCGAAGGCGACGGCAGCATCGCCCAGAAGACCTACCTGTTCGCCACCAGCCCGCAGGATATCCGCGGACTCGGCACCTTCTCGATCCGCTACAACGACGCCACGTCGGCCAAGCCCGACGACACCTGGGCCTATCTCAAGTCGGTGCGCCGCACCCGGCGCCTGTCCGGCGGCGCGTGGATGGACCCGATCGGCGGCACCGATCAGCTCTACGACGACTGGGACATCTGGGATGCCTTCCCGACCAAGTACCGGGCCAACAAGCTGATCGGCAAGCGCTGGGTGCTGGCCGTCGCCCACAGCCCGCTGGTCAGCGTCGACAACGGCAAGCGCGACACGCCGGCCGAGTTCCCGTCGGTCGGTCTGACGGACGCCCCGTACTACTTCCCGGCCAAGCACATCGAATGGGAGCCGCGCGAGGTGTACGTGGTGGAAGGCACGCCGCCGCCGGAGCACCCGTACAGCAAGAAGGTGGTGTACATGGAGGTGAACTTCCCGCGCCCCTACCTCGGGGAAATGTACGACCAGAAAGGCGAGTTCTGGAAATACATGATCTTCCAGAATCGTCCCGACACCGGCGACGACGGCTACAAGGCGGTGATGCCGGTGGTCGGCCACGTCATCGACGTGAAGCGCAACCACTCGACGACCTGGTCGGCCAACATGAAGGCCAATCCGAAGGGGGTCAAGGAAGGCGACGTGTCGCTCAGCAAGCTCGAGGAGGTGGCCACCGGCGGCAAGTAAGCCGCCCCGCGGGTGCCCGGGTTCCGCCGTCCGGCGGGCCGGGCGACGGCCGTCAGCCGGCGGCCTGCTCGTCGGCCTTCCAGTGGCCGGACTTGCCGCCTTCCTTCTCGAGCAGGCGGACACCCTCGATGCGCATGCCGCGGTCGACCGCCTTGCACATGTCGTAGATGGTGAGCAGGCCGACCTGCACGGCGGTGAGGGCTTCCATTTCGACGCCGGTGCGGCCGACGGTTTCGGCGGTGACGGTGCAGCGGATGGTGGTGTCGCCTTCGGCGGCGAAATCGGCGGCGACGCGGGTCAGCGGGATCGGGTGGCAGAGGGGGATCAGGTCGGCGGTGCGCTTGGCGCCCTGGATCGCGGCGATGCGGGCGATGCCGACGACGTCGCCTTTCTTGTTGTCGCCGGCGAGGATCCTGGCGAGGGTCGCCGGCTGCATGACGATGCAGCCTTCGGCGCGGGCGACCCGGCGCGTTTCGGACTTGGCGGAAACATCCACCATGTGGGCCTGGCCCTGGGCATCGAAGTGGGTGAAGGCGTCGTTCATCGGGCGGGGAACTGATGGAAGCGGTTGAGTATCATAGCACCGTGAAAAAACGTCTGATCGCCGCCCTCCTGTGCGTGGCCATGGTGCCGCGCGGCTTTGCGCAGAGTCTGCCCGACCTGGGAGACAGCGCGTCCTCCGACCTCTCGCCGCTGGCCGAACAGCGGCTCGGCGCGCAGATCATGCGGGAGATCCGCTGGCGCGATCCGGCCTATCTGCGCGATGCGGAAGTCGAGGATTACCTGAACCGGATCGGCGACCGCCTGGTGGCGTCGGGTGCCGGCGCGGGGCTGCCGTTCCAGTTCTTCGCGGTCAGCGATCCGTCGCTCAACGCCTTCGCCATGCCCGGCGGCAACATCGGCGTGCACACCGGCCTGATCCTGGCGGCGCAGAGTGAATCGGAGCTGGCCGGCGTGCTGTCCCACGAAGTCGCCCACGTCACCCAGCGGCACATTGCGCGCATGGTCGGGCAGCAGAGCCAGACCAGCCTGCTGATGCTCGCCTCGCTATTGGTGGCGGTGCTGGCGGCCAAGTCGAGTGCCCAGGTGAGCCAGGCCGCGATTGCCGGCGGCATGGCGGCGGGCCTCAGCTCGCAGCTTTCGTACTCGCGCGATTTCGAGAACGAGGCGGATCGTCTGGGGGTGCAGAATCTGGCCGCGGCAGGGTTCGACGTGCGCGGCATGGTGGGCTTCTTCGAACGCCTGCAGAAAAACGCGCGGCTCTACGAGAACAATGCGCCGGTCTATATGCGGACCCACCCGCTGACCGGCGACCGGATTACCGAGATGGAGAACCGGGTGGCCCAGATGCCCTACCGGCAGGTGCCCGATTCCCTCGATTTCCAGCTGGTCCGCGCCAAGCTGAAGGTCGCCACGCCGGCCCAGAGGGAGGTGATCGGCGCCTTCGAGGCCGCCGCCGCGGTGAGCCATCCGCCTGTTGCTGCCCAATATGGGCTCGTGCGTGCCTACCTCGGCGCCCGTCGCCTGGCCGATGCCGACCGCGCGATGGTCGAACTGCGCAAGCAGCACGCGGTGTCGGCGATGATCGACGGCCTGGAGGGCGACCTGCGCGTCGCCCATGGCGATGCGGCCGGCGCGGCGCGGATCTTCCACGACGCGCGGGCGCGATTTCCGCAGTCCCGGCGCCTGCTGTATGGCGAGCTGGAGGCCCTGATCGATGCCGGCCGGCCGGCCGATGCGCTGACGGAAGCCAAGTCCGAACTGCGGACCACGGCGGCCGATGCGACGCTGTGGGAGCTGCGGGCGCGGGCCGAGGCGGCGGTCGGCAAGCGCCTCGCCCAGCACCGTTCGCTGGCCGAGCTGTATGCGATTCGCGGCAATTACGCCGCCGCGGCCGAGCAGCTGACG
>SSSX01000111.1 GCA_015657735.1 Zoogloeaceae bacterium | reverse complement strand
GTGCACGGCCCGGGCATCTCGATCAAGCTGTCGGCGCTCCACCCGCGCTACCGCCGCGCCCAGCGCCAGCGGGTGCTCGACGAGCTCTACCCGCGCCTGCTCGCGCTGACCCGCCTCGCGCGGGATGCCGACATCGGCGTGAACATCGACGCCGAGGAGGCCGAGCGCCTCGAACTATCCCTCGACCTCGTCGAAAAGCTCGTCGCCGAGCCCGTCCTCGCCGGCTGGGACGGCCTCGGCGTGGTCGTCCAGGCCTACCAGAAGCGCTGCCCGGCGGTCATCGACCACCTCGTCGCGCTGGCCCGCGAACACCGCCGCCGCCTGATGCTGAGGCTCGTCAAGGGCGCCTACTGGGACGGCGAGATCAAGCGCGCCCAGGTGGACGGCCTCGACGGCTACCCGGTGTTCACCCGCAAGCGCCACACCGACCTCAGCTACCTCGCCTGCGCCGCGCGCCTGCTCGCCGCCGCCGACACGATCTACCCGCAGTTCGCCACCCACAACGCCCACACCCTCGCCAGCGTCGCCCGCATGGCCGCCGACCGCGGCGTCACCGAATACGAATTCCAGTGCCTGCACGGCATGGGCGAACCGCTCTACGACCACGTCGTCGCCCCCGGCACGCCGGGCGGGCGCTGCCGCATCTACGCGCCGGTCGGCAGCCACGCCAGCCTGCTGCCCTACCTCGTCCGCCGCCTGCTCGAAAACGGCGCCAACTCGTCCTTCGTCAACCGTCTGGTGGACGACGCCGTCGGCGTCGACGAACTACTCGTCGATCCGCTCGCGCAGGTGTTGCAGGACGGCGGCCGGCCCCACCCGGCGATCCCGCTGCCGGCCGCGCTGTTCGGCCCCGCGCGGCGCAACTCGGCCGGGCTCGACCTGAGCAGCGATCAGCCCATCGCCCGCCTCGGCACCGCGCTGGCCGATCTGCGCGCCCGTCAGTGGCAGGCCGCCCCCCTCCTCGCCGGCCGCGCGTCCTTGCCCGGCAGCGCCGAAGCGGTGACCAACCCGGCCGAACGCAGCGACATCGTCGGCACGGTCCGCGAAGCCACGGCGGCCGAGGTGGACCACGCGCTGTCCGCCGCCAGCGCCTGCGCCGCCGACTGGCACGCCGTGCCGCCGGCCCGCCGCGCCGCGCTGCTGCGCGCCAGCGCCGACGCCTTCGAAGCCCACCGCGACGAACTCGTCAGCCTGTGCATCCGCGAAGCCGGCAAGACCTGGCCCAACGCCATCGCCGAAATCCGCGAGGCGGTCGATTTCTGCCGCTACTACGCGCAGCAGCTCGAAGCCCTCGGCAACGCCGCCGCCGCGCCCGGCCCGGTGGCCTGCATCAGCCCGTGGAATTTCCCGCTGGCGATCTTCGTCGGCGAGATCGCCGCCGCGCTGGCCGCCGGCAGTCCGGTGCTCGCCAAGCCCGCCGAGCAGACGCCGCTGATCGCCGCGCTGGCGGTGCAGCTGATGCACCAGGCCGGCATTCCGCCCGCCGCGCTGCAGCTCCTGCCCGGCCGCGGCGAGACCGTCGGCGCCGCGCTCGTCGCCGACCCGCGCATCCGCGGCGTGATCTTCACCGGCTCGACGGAAGTCGCCCTGCTCATCCAGCGCAGCCTCGCCGCCCGTCCGCCGGCGTGCCCGCCGGCGCGCCTGATCGCCGAGACCGGCGGCCAGAACGCGCTGATCGTCGACTCCTCGGCGCTGCCCGAGCAGGTCGTCGCCGACGTGCTGTCGTCCGGCTTCGACAGCGCCGGCCAGCGCTGCTCGGCGCTGCGCGTGCTGTGCCTGCAGGACGAGATCGCCGACGGGCTGCTGGCCATGCTTGCGGCGGCGATGCAGGAACTCGCCATCGGCGACCCGGCGCAGCTCGCCACCGACGTCGGGCCGGTCATCGACGACCTCGCCCGCGCCGCGCTGCTGGCCCACATCGACGCCATGCGCAGCCGTGGCCACCGGGTCGTCCAGTGCGCGCTGCCCGACGCCTGCGCCGCCGGCAGCTTCGTGCCGCCGACCTTGATCTGCATCGACAGCCTCGCCGAACTGCGGCACGAAGTCTTCGGCCCCATCGTCCACGTGCTGCGCTTCGACGCCGGGCGCCTCGACGAACTGGTGGACACCATCAACGCCACCGGCTACGGCCTCACCTTCGGCATGCACAGCCGCATCGACGAGCGCATCGGGCAGGTCACGCGGCGCATCCGGGCCGGCAACATCTACATCAACCGCAACATCGTCGGCGCCGTCGTCGGCGTGCAGCCCTTCGGCGGCGAAGGCCGCTCCGGCACCGGACCGAAGGCCGGCGGACCGTTCTACCTGCCGCGCCTGATGGGCGCCGGCAACCCGCCGCTGGCCACGCTCGGCCTCGAACGCGACGCCGACGCCGGCGGCCTGCCGGCCTTCGACGCGCTCGCCGCCTGGGCCGGCCGCCACGGCCCCGGCGCGCTCGCCGACGCCTGCGCCGACTACGCCGCCGTCACGCCGCTGCCCCACCGCGCCGAGCTGCCCGGCCCGACCGGCGAGCGCAACCGGCTGTCCTGCGTGCCGCGGGGCCGCGTGCACTGCGTGGCCGGCGACGCCGCCAGCCTGCTCGAACAGATCGCCGCCGCACTCGCCACCGGCAACACGCCGGCGGTGGACGCCGACGCCCCGGCCGGCGCCGTCGTCGGACAACTGCCGCCCGAACTCGCGGCGCACATCCTGCGCGTGCCCGCCGACAGCCTGCTGGCGTCCGACGCCGTGCTGTTCGCCGGCAGCCCCGTCGATAGGGCCGCGCTGCTGCAGCGCCTCGCCACCCATCCCGACCGGATCGTCCCGCTCATCGAGGCCGACCACGCCGGGCGCTACCCGCTCTACCGCCTGGTCTGCGAACGCAGCCTGTCGGTCAACAGCGCCGCCGCCGGTGGCAACACCGGGCTGATGACGCTCGCCGACTGAGTCGACCTGCCGTCGTGCTGAAACAAAAAAACGGCACGGATGCCATTGCATCCGTGCCGTTTCCGCAACCAGGCAGCCCAGCGTACCGAACTACCTTCTCCCACCCGTGAGTGATTACTTGCCGGTGTGCAGCTTGAACACCCACACCGAACCGCCCTGCTCCAGGAAGTTCACGCGACGGGCCACATCGCCGCCCCACAGCGGCACTGCGCCGCCCCAGCCGGACACCACGGCCACGAACTGTTCGCCGCCTTCTTCCCAGGTGACCGGGGGTGCGACCACGCCCGAGCCGGTCTGGAACGACCACACTTCCTTGCCGGTCTTGGCGTCGAGCGCCTTCAGGTAGCCTTCCGGCGTGCCATAGAAGGTCAGCCCGCCGCCGGTGGTCAGCGCGCCGCCCCACAGCGGAGCGAAGTTCTTGTTCTCCCAGACGATCTTGCCGCCGACCGGGTCCACCGCGCGCAG
>SSSX01000752.1 GCA_015657735.1 Zoogloeaceae bacterium | reverse complement strand
CCGCCCGGGGCGGAGATCAGCACGCGGCGGGCGCCCTGGTCGAGCAGGGCCTGGGCCTTGGCCTTGGTGGTGTAGGCGCCGGTGCATTCGAGCAGCACGTCCACGCCGTGGCTGCCCCAGTTGACGCCCTTGGGATCCTTGGTCGAGTAGAACGGGATCTTCCTGCCATCGATGATGATGGTGTTTTCACCTTCGGTTTCCACGGAGGTGGCGAAGCGGCCATGGGTGGTGTCGTACTTCAGCAGGTGGGCGTTGGTGGCCAGATCGCCGGAGGCGTTGATGGCAACCACTTCGAATTCGTTTTGCAGCCCCTGCTCGTAGATGGCGCGCAGCGTGCAGCGGCCGATGCGGCCGAAACCGTTGATGGCAACCTTGATGCTCATCGATTCTTCTCCCTAGACTTGATCACGTAAAAACAAATTCCGCGGGCGCGGCCGAACGCGTCAGGCGACGACCTTCCGGACCGCCGCCGCCACCGCCTCGGCGGTGATGCCGAACAGCTTGAACAGTTCGCCGGCCGGGGCCGATTCGCCGAAGCGGTCGACGCCGATGACTTCGCCCTCGAGGCCGACGTACTTGCGCCAGCCGTCGGTGACGCCGGCCTCGACGGCGACGCGGGGCAGGCCCTTGGGCAGCACCGCGGCGCGGTAGTCGGCGTCCTGGCGGTCGAAGACGTTGGTGCTCGGCATCGACACCACGCGCACGGCGATGCCGTCGCCGGCGAGTTGCTGCCGGGCGGCCATCGCGAGGGCCACTTCGGAGCCGGTGGCTATGATAACGGCTTGCGGCGCGAGCGGCTGTGACGCAGTGCCGGCTTCCGCAAGAACATAGCCGCCGCGGCGGATGGCGGCGGTCTGCGCGGCGGTGCGCGGCTGGAAGGGCAGGTTCTGGCGCGAGAAGGCGAGGGACGTCGGGCCGCCGGTCCGTTCGATGGCCGCGGCCCACGCGACCGCCGATTCGGTGGTGTCGCAGGGGCGCCAGACGTCCATGTTGGGAATCAGGCGCAGCGTGGCGGTCTGCTCGACCGGCTGGTGGGTCGGGCCGTCTTCGCCGAGGCCGATGGAATCGTGGGTGAACACGAAGATCTGCCGCAGCTTCATCAGCGCCGCCATGCGCAGCGCGTTGCGGGCGTATTCGCTGAACATCAGGAAGGTGGCGGTGTAGGGGATCAGGCCGCCGTGCAGCGCGATGCCGTTGGCGATCGCCGCCATGCCGAACTCGCGCACGCCGTAGTACACGTAGTTGCCGCCGGTGGCGCGGCTGACGCCCTTCGCGCCGGACCACAGCGTGAGGTTGGAGCCGGCCAGGTCGGCCGAGCCGCCGATGAGTTCGGGCAGCTTCGGGGCGAAGGCTTCGATGCTGTTCTGGCTGGCCTTGCGGGTGGCGATGGTCTCGCCCTTCTCGGCGATCCGGGCGAGCACCGCGTCGACATGGGCGTTCCAGTCGGCGGGCAGTTCGCCGGCCATGCGGCGGCTGAATTCGGCGGCGAGTTCGGGGAATTCGGCGGCGTAGGCGGCGAAGTGGGCGTTCCACTCGGCTTCCTCGGCGGCGCCCTTGGCGCGGGCGTCCCACGCGGCGTAGACGTCGGCCGGCACTTCGAAGGGCGGGTGGGTCCAGCCGATGTGGGCGCGGGTGGCTTCGATCTCGGCGGCGCCCAGCGGCGAGCCGTGACAGTCGTGGCTGTCCTGCTTGTTGGGGGCGCCGGCGCCGATGATGGTCTTGCAGCAGATCAGGCTCGGGCGGCCGGTCTCGAGCCGGGCGGCCTCGAGGGCGGCCTCGATTTCGACCGGGTCGTGGCCCTGCACGTCGCGCACCACGTGCCAGCCGTAGGCTTCGAAGCGCTTCGGGGTGTCGTCGGTGAACCAGCCCGACACGTGGCCGTCGATGGAGATGTCGTTGTCGTCGTAAAAGGCGATCAGCTTGCCCAGGCCCCAGGTGCCGGCCAGCGAGCAGGCTTCGTGGGAGATGCCTTCCATCAGGCAGCCGTCGCCGAGGAAGACGTAGGTGTGGTGGTCGACGATGGTGTGGCCGGGACGGTTGAACTCGGCGGCCAGCACCTTTTCGGCCAGCGCCATGCCGACCGCGTTGGTGATGCCCTGGCCCAGCGGGCCGGTGGTGGTTTCGACGCCGGGGGTGTAGCCGACTTCGGGGTGGCCGGGGGTGCGGCTGTGGAGCTGGCGGAAGTTCTTCAGGTCGTCGATGGTGAGATCGTAGCCGGTGAGGTGCAGCAGGGCGTAGATCAGCATCGAGCCGTGGCCGTTGGACTGGACGAAGCGGTCGCGGTCGGCCCACTTCGGGTTGGCCGGGTTGTGGCGCAGATGGCGGCGCCACAGGACTTCGGCGATTTCGGCCATGCCCATCGGGGCGCCGGGGTGGCCGGAGTTGGCTTTCTGGACGGCGTCCATGGCCAGCGCGCGGATCGCGCCGGTCAGGGGGTTGAAGACGGGCGGCTTGACGTTACGCGAAGAAGACATCGAAGGAACCTTCGGCCGGGGGAACGGCGCGCAAAGACCGCAATTATCTTTGATTTCCGGGGGCTTGGGTAGCCTGGCGGGGAGACGGCGGCTGTCGGGCATGTCACGGTGGTGGCGGCAAAACTGCGGCATAATCCGCTGCGCCGCCATGCCTTACATTTTCTTACATCGCGCCTGCCGATGAGTCTCCTGTCCCGTCCGGCCACCCTGGTCGTCGCGCTGGCCGCGCTGCTGCTCGGCGCCTGCAGCGGCATGAAGTACACCGTCGACGACGGTCGCCAGGTTAACGAAACCCTGCTGGGCAACCTGCGTCTCCTCGGCCACGGCGAGCGCGCGCTGCGCCCGGCGATCGTGCGTTCGGCGGCGCTGCGCGATGCGGACTGCAGCCACCAGTGGGAACTGCCGTTCAGCGTCGCGACGAGCTACGAGTGGGACGCCGACGACCGGGTGGCATGGGTCCGCGCGTTGCAGGTGGACGAACGCCTGACGGTGGTCGCCGCGGCGCCGGACGTGGGCCTCACGCCCGGCGACAAGCTCGTCGAACTGAAGGGCTACCGCAAGGACGACGCCAACAAGATGCTGGCCGAACTGGCCTCGCTGCGCGACGACGGCGAGCCGTTTCCGGTCCGGACCGCCGCCGGCCGGACGGTGACCGTCAAGCCGCTGCAGGTGTGCCGCGGCTATGTGCGCCTGGCGCCGCCGGTGACGCCGGCCTACCAGGATTTCCACTGGCTGATGAGCATCCACCCGCTCGAAATCTTCGGGCCGCAGATCACGCCGGACGAGGCGCTGTGGATGGTGCTGTGGACCCAGGG
>SSSX01000751.1 GCA_015657735.1 Zoogloeaceae bacterium | reverse complement strand
GGCAACCAGGGCGCCATTTCGATGGCCCAGGCGCTGGAACTCGCGGCGCTCGGCCTGCAGGCCTGCGCCGGTTGTCCGGTGACGTTCAGCCGCACCGCGCCGACCCTCGAGAAGGGCGTTTTCCAGGTGGTGGTGGAATACACCGAGGAAAAGGTCGGCCGGCTGGCTTTCGATCTGGCGATGGCGCTGATCCGCGCCGCCGCCTCCGACGACGGCGTCTTCGATCTGACCGATGCGCTGGCCCGCCTGCAGGAGCTCGACGAGGACGTGCGTCTCGGGCCGTCGACCGGGTCGATCGTGCAGGCCGCCGTGGCCCGCGGCATTCCGTACCGCCGCCTGACCGAAGGCAGCCTCGTGCAGTTTGGCTGGGGCAGCAAGCAGCGCCGCATCCAGGCGGCCGAAACCGATCTGACCAGCGCCGTCGCCGAAGCTATCGCGCAGGACAAGGAACTGACCAAGACCCTGCTGCGCGCCGCCGGCGTGCCGGTGCCGCTGGGCCGCTCGGTCACCGATGCCGACGACGCCTGGCTGGCGGCGCGGGAGATCGGCGGCCTGGTGGTCGTCAAGCCGCGCGACGGCAACCAGGGCAAGGGCGTGGCGGTGAAGCTGCGCACCAGGGAAGATGTCGCCGCGGCGTTCAAGGTTGCCGCCGAGATCAGCGACGACGTGATGGTCGAGCGTTACCTGCCTGGCCACGACTACCGCATGCTGGTGATCGGCGACAAGCTGATCGCCGCCGCCCGCCGCGACCCGCCGCTGGTGATCGGCGACGGCAAGCGCAGCATCCGCCAGCTCGTCGAACACGTGAACAGCGATCCGCGGCGCGGCACCGGCCATGCCACCTCGCTCACCAAAATCCGCTTCGACGAGATCGCACTGGCCACGCTCGCCAAGCACGGTTTCGACGCCGAATCGGTGCCGCCGAAAGGCAAGCGCGTGATCCTGCGCAACAACGCCAACCTGTCCACTGGTGGCACCGCCACCGACGTCACCGACGACGTCCACCCGGAAGTCGCCGAACGGGCCATCGCCGCCGCGAAGAACATCGGCCTCGACATCTGCGGCGTCGACGTCGTCTGCGAAAGCGTGCTCGAACCCCTCGAGGCGCAGAGCGGCGGCATCGTCGAATGCAACGCCGCCCCCGGCCTGCGCATGCACCTGCAGCCTTCGTACGGCAAGGGCCGTCCGGTTGGCGAGGCGATCGTCGCCAACATGTTCAAGCCGGGTGAAAACGGTCGCATCCCGGTGGTGGCCGTTGCCGGCACCAACGGCAAGACGACCACCGTGCGCCTCACCGCGCACCTGCTCGGGGTGGCCGGCAACTGCGTCGGCATGACCAACTCGGACGGCGTGTATATCGGCCGGCGGCGCATCGACACCGGCGACTGCAGCGGCCCGCGCAGCGCCCGCAACGTGCTGCTGCATCCGGACGTGGATGCTGCGGTGTTCGAAACCGCCCGCGGCGGCGTGCTGCGCGAGGGCCTCGCCTTCGACCGCTGCGACGTGGCGGTGGTGACCAACATCGGCATGGGCGACCATCTCGGCCTGTCCTACATCAGCACCGTCGAGGATCTGGCGGTGGTCAAGCGCGTCATCGTGCAGAACGTCGCGGCGCACGGCACCGCGGTGCTCAACGCGGCCGATCCGATGGTCGTCAAGATGGCCAGCGCCTGCCCGGGCTCGGTGCTGTTCTTCGCCGCCGACCAGCACAACCACGTGCTGGCCACGCATCGGGCGCAGGGCCGCCGGGTGGTCTTCGTCGATGGCGACGACATCGTCGCGGTGCAGAAGAGCGAAGTCTTCCGCGTGCCGCTGGCCGGCATTCCGATCACCCGCAACGGCACGATCTCGTTCCAGATCGAAAACGCGATGGCGGCCCTTGCGGCCGGCTGGGCGCTCGGCCTCGACCCGGAGACGATCCGCAAGGGCATGGCGACCTTCGTCAACGATGCCGCCACCGCGCCGGGGCGCTTCAACGTCTTCGATTACCGGGGCGCCACGCTGATCGCCGACTACGGCCACAATCCGGATGCGATCCTGGCGCTGGTGCAGGCCGTCGAGAGCATGCCGGCGCGGCGCCGCTCGGTGGTCATCAGCGGTGCCGGCGACCGCCGCGACGAGGATATCCGCGAGCAGACGCGCATCCTCGGCAAGATCTTCGACGACGTCGTGCTGTACCAGGACGAGTGCCAGCGCGGCCGTGCCGATGGCGAGGTGCTGGCGCTGTTGCAGCAGGGGCTGGTCGACGCACCGCGCACGCGGGAGGTCTGCGAGATCCGCGGCGAGTTCCTGGCCATCGATACCGCGCTGCAAAAACTGCAGCCGGGCGACCTCAGCCTGATCCTCATCGATCAGGTGGAGGAGGCGCTGGAGCACATCGCCAAGCGGATCGCGGAAACGCGCGCCTGAGCGCCGACGCGGCCCGATTGTTGCAAGATCGGCAACAATAAGCGTTTTATTGTTGCCGATTTTGAACTGATGGTTTAACGAAAGCCTTCCGCCAGCTGGTGGAAGGCTTTCGTGCGTTCACGACGGCGGGTGTCGTCCCAGCCGAGTTCGTCGGCGAGCACGCCGGCCACCGCCGGGGCCGCCGCGCTGGCGGCGTCGGCGTCGACGAACAGCGCGCGGCTGCGGCGGGCGAGAACATCTTCCACGTCGCGGGCCTGCTCGAAGCGGGCGGCGTGGCGGACTTCGGCTTCGCTCAAGGTGAGCGC
>SSSX01000750.1 GCA_015657735.1 Zoogloeaceae bacterium | reverse complement strand
CCACGGCCAGGCCCACCGAGGCCCACTCCTTGCCATTGAGGCGCTCCTTGAGCACCAGCATGCCCAACAGCACATTCACCAGCGGCGTCAGAAAGTAGCCCAGGCTGGACGCCACCACCTGGCGCTGATCCACCGCCCACAGGAAGGCCAGCCAGTTGGCCCCCACCAGCAGTGCCGCCAGCCCCAGGCGCGCCACCGTGCCGGGGCGCCGCGCCGCAGCAAGGGTCGCCGGCCAGTGGTGGCGCGCGGTGAGGATCAGGCTGACAAACAGGCAGCCCCAGGCCGCGCGATTGCACAACAGATCCACCGGGCTGACGTGGCCGAGTTGGCGAAAGAACAACGGAAAGAAGCCCCAGATGCCGTAGGCACCGAGACCGAAAGCCACACCGGCGAGGCTTGCACGTGGGTCCACGGATTCAGGTTCGCGGAAAGTCGGGCGCCCACGGTATCACCTGTGCCGCCACTTCACGCTTGGGGTTTTCCTCCAGGCCGGCAGCGGGCCTACAATGGGACCATTCCACTGCAAGGACACCCTCCCCCATGCTGATCATCTTCAAATCCCCCGCCAGCGGCGACGTCATCATGTTCGAGAAGAACGGCAAGGAGATGCTCACCGTGCTGGGCAAGGATCCCGCCGAGCCCAAGGGCATCTTCACGGTGGAACAGTTGCCCTCGGCCATCGCCACCCTGAAGGAGGCCATTGCCACCGACAAGGCCCGGCAGGCCGAGAAGGCCGACGCCGAGGAGAACGAAGCCAAGCCGGCGGGCGGCGGTGTCGCCTTCTTCCAGCGCGCCGTGCCCCTGCTGGAGATCCTGGAGCGCTCCCTGAAGGACAAGCACCCCGTCACCTGGGGCATCTGAACCTGCGAGGCCCCACCCCCCTGACCCGGCGCGACATCGATCTGGCCCTCGAGGTGGTGCAGGAGCACCTGCCGCAACTGGGCATCCCCAAGCGTTTGTGCACCCGCAAACTGTCGGCGGCAGGGCGGGTTTTCGGCCAGTATCGCTGGCACTCCGACACCCTGCGTCTCAACCCGCGCTATCTGGCGCCCCTGTCCGACGACGATGCCCTCGATCTGCTCGACACGGTGCTCCATGAGTTGCTCCATAAGGCCTCGCCCCTGTGGAAGCAGTTGCGCGACAGCTTCCGCCCCCACCCGGATATCTGGATGAAGGCCGAGAAGCTGGCGGTCCGCCTCGGCCCGGCCTATCTGGCACGCCGCCGCAGCGCACACACGTCCGACGCGCAGCAGGCCTGAAGCCCCGGTCGGCGGACGGGGCTCGGAGGGCGCGAAGAAATCGGACCGCGCAGCAGATCCTTTCACGGCCTCTCAGAGGGTGTACCCAAAATGATTAGCTTGCCAGTCTGGTTGCAAGGATACGCGCTTCGACCAGCCAGACCCAAGCGACCGGTGCCCACGAGGAGCGATCGTGATGGGCCATGAGGCGACGGGCGCGCTCGTTCCATGCGTGGGTGCGCTCGACCACCCAACGCTTGGCCTGAACGACGAAACCGCTGGGGACCACTTCCGGCCACAGCGGCTGTTGGGCATCGCGCCAGGTGCCGGTGCTGCGGTTGCCAGGGTGGCGAACGACCTCGACGCTCATGTTCGGGTGCGCGGTCTCGATGGCCTGCGCACATTGGCCGCCGTACGCGGCGTCGGTATAGAGCTTCTTGAGGCCGGGCACCTTGGTAGCGGCCTGTGCGACCACGTCAGCCGCGGCATCACGATCCTGCACGCTGGCCGCCGTGACGGTGACGGCCAGCAGCAGCCCCAGGGTGTCGACAACGAGGTGGCGTTTGCGCCCCTTGACCTTCTTGCCGGCGTCGAAGCCCGTCATGCCGCCCTGGGCGGTGCTGCGTGTGCTCTGCGCGTCGATGATGGCCGCAGTCGGCTCGGGGTTGCGGCCCACGCGGGCGCGCCACTGCGCGCGCAGCCGGTCGTGCATCGCTTCGAAGGTGCCGGCCGCCGCCCAGCGGCAGAAGGCCTTGTACACCCCGCGCCAGGGCGGAAAGCTCTTGGGCAGCAAGCGCCAGGCGCCGCCCGTACGGACCACGTAGCAGCACGCATCGACCATGCGCTTGCGGGCGTGCTTGGCCGGCGCGCCGCGCCCGCCTTGACGCTCGAACAGGTCCGCCACCAGCGCCCATTCCGCGTCGGTCAGATCGGTGTTCATGCCGCTGGGGCCATCCTGGCGCCGATGGGCGTCCGTGTACCCGAAGCGCAGCGGCGCCCCGCCTTGCACGGCAGCGCGCTCGCTGGGCTTGCGCTGCGGCTTGAGCCTGTCGATGCCCGCCTGCCGCAGCGCCTTGCGGACCGTGGCCGTGCACACCTCAGCGCCCGTGCGCCGGTGCAGCTCGCGCGTCACTTCCTCCAGCGACGAGCGCGGCTGCTCACGCGTGATCGCGCGCAGCGTTTCGATGTGCTGCGCGTTCAACGCCGGCTTGCGCCCGACTCTGCCTTGATTTGT
>SSSX01000110.1 GCA_015657735.1 Zoogloeaceae bacterium | reverse complement strand
GGGACGGAAATTATGTTTGGCGATGATCTCCTGGCCTTCCGGCGAGTACAGGAAGTTCAGGTAGGCGGTCGCCGCCTTGCGGCTGCCCTTCTTGTCCACCACCTTGTTGACGATCGCCACCGGCGCCGAGGCGTCGATCGAAACCGAGGGGTAAACCACGTCGAACTTGTCGCCGCCGACTTCCTGATCGATGAGCGTGGCCTCGTTCTCGAAGGTCACCAGCACATCGCCGATGCCACGCTGGGTGAAGGTCGTCGTCGCGCCGCGGCCGCCGCCGTCGAACACCGGCACGTTGGCGAACAGCTTGCCGACCAGATCCCGCGCCGCCGCCTCGTTGCCACCCTTCGACAGCGCGTAACCCCAGGCCGCCAGATAGGTGTAGCGGCCATTGCCGGTGACCTTCGGGTTCGGCACCACGACGCTGACGCCGGGCCGGGCCAGATCGTTCCAGTCCTTGATGCCCTTCGGGTTGCCCTTGCGCACCAGGAAGATGGTGGTTGTCGTGTAGGGCGCCGCGCCGTTGGGGAAGGCCTTGCGCCAGTCGGCGGAGGCCAGACCGCTCTTGGCGAGCATGTCCACGTCGAGCGCCTGGTTCATCGTCACCACGTCGGCCTCGAGACCGGCGATCACCGACTGGATCTGCTTGCTCGAACCGCCGTGGGACTGGTTGACGGTGAGCTTCTCGCCGGCCGTGCGCTGCCAGTGGGCGACGAAGGCCGGATTGATGTCCTTGTACAACTCGCGGGCCACGTCGTAGCTCACATTGAGCAGCGTGGTGTCGGCGTGCGCCGGGTTGGCCGACACGAGCGCCAGGCCGGCCATCAGGCCGAGGACGGGACGCAGGAAAGCGCGGTTCGGGAACATGGGATTCTCCTAAATGTCGGATGCGATGCCGGAGTATAAGAAAACGCTAACCTCGCTCAAACGAATAAAAACGGCTTTGTATATTCCAAATTGGAACAAAGAAACCTGAGTCAGTGCTTCCGCCGGGAAAATCCCGTCGCAAGCGCTATCAATCGAAGAAAACCGTCCGTCCGATCCGGAGGTCCGTCATGCCCACATTGATCCGCGCTTTCCCGGCCTTGCCGGCCGCCCTGGTGGTCGCGCTGCTGACCCTCGCGGGCTGCGCCGGCTACGGCTTGCAGCCCGGCTTCAGCACCCGGGCCGACCTCGACCGCACGATGGGTCCGCCGGCCATGGCGTGGCCGGAAGCCGGTGGCGGCCAGCGCCTCGCCTATCCCACCGGGCCGATGGGTTTCCAGACCTGGATGGCCCAGGTCGACGCCGGCGGGCGGCTGGTCGTCATCGAAAACGTGCTCGACATGCGGCACTTCGCGCAGGTCCAGCGCGGCATGAGCCAGGACGAGGTGCTACGCCTCCTCGGCCCGTCCTACCCGGGGTGGACGATCTACTTCAAAGCCCGCGACGAACTGGTGTGGGAATGGCGTTACTGCGACGACTTCATGGAGCCGGCGCGCTTCGACGTGCTGTTCGACGGCACCACCGGCACCGTGCGTTCGACGCTGAGCAGCGTCGAACGGATGTCGCAGCCGTGGGGCCAGGGCAACCGGCGCGACTGGTGCAGCCGCTGAGCGCCGTCACGACGACGCACGCGACAGCAGCACCTTGTCCACCCGGTTGCGGTCCATGTCCATCACCTCGAAGCGCCAGCCGGCGGCGTCGAAGTGATCGGTCGGCGCCGGGATGCGGCCGAGCACGTGCATGATGAAGCCGCCCAGGGTGTTGAACGAGCGCTCCTCCTCGCCGGACAGATCGTCGCCGATGTCGAGCACCGACTTGACGCGCTCGATGCCGACATCGCCATCGACCAGCCACGAACCGTCCTCGCGCTGCAGCATGTCGCGATCTTCCGGCGCCTCCGGCACCGACAGCTCGCCGACGATCGCCGCCAGCACGTCGGTCAACGTGACCAGCCCCTGCACCTCGCCGTATTCGTCGACGATCAGCGCGAACTGCAGGCGGGCGCGGCGGAAGCTTTCGAGCAGCTGCTGGGTCGTCACCGATTCGGGCACGTAAAGCGGCGGGCGCAGCAGCGATTCCAGATCGGCCACCGTCACGCCGCCGCCGGGCAGCGCCGTTTTCAGCAGATCGCTCTTCTGCAGCACGCCGAGCACGTGCTCCAGTCCGTCGCGGCACACCACCAGGCGCGAGAACGGCGTCTCGACGATGCGCTGCCAGACGGTGTGCTCGTCCTCCTCGAGATCGACGACGACCATGTCGCGGCGCGGCGTCATGATCGCCGAAATGCGCTGCTCGTCGAGCCGCAGCACGTTGGAGACGATTTCCTGCTCGCTCTCGTGGAAGACCCCCGCCTCGGCGCCCTGCTCCATCAGCACCTTGATCTCGTCGTCGGTCACCGGCGGTTCTTCCTTGCGCCGCGCCCCCAGCAGCCGCAGCACCGCCGTGCACGAACCCGACAGCACCACCACCAGCGGATGGGTGACGCGCGCCAGGATCATCATCGGCCGCGCCATCAGCGCCGCAATGCCTTCCGGCGCCAGCAGCGCCAGCCGCTTGGGCACCAGTTCGCCGATCACCACCGAGAAATACGTCAGCCCGACCACCGTGATCGTCAGCGCCACGCCCTTCGCGTAGGGCGCGAGCTGCGGGATGCGGACCAGCCAGGCGGCCAGCGGATCGGCCACCGCCGCCTCGCCGACGGCGCCGTTCAAGATGCCGACCAGCGTGATGCCAACCTGGATCGTCGACAGAAAGCTCGACGGCTCCTGGTGCAGCTTCAGCGCCGCCTCGGCGCCGAGGCTGCCGTCGTCGGAGAGGTTTTGCAGCCGCGCCTTGCGGGACGAGACGACGGCAATTTCAGACATGGCGAAAACGCCATTGAGGAGAATCAGCACAACGATCAGCAGCAGGTCCATCGAAGTGGCCACCCGGAGTCGCGCCGACCCGTGGCCGTGGAATGACGACGGCCCGTATTGTAGCGCCGGCCCTACCCGTTCCGGCTAGCCCGGCGCACGAATCGGCGGAATACGCAGCAGGCCGCCGCGCCCCGGCCGTCAAAAAGCGTGCCCGCCGCCCGGCAGCCGGACTAAAATCGCGCCGATGTATCTCCGGCCGCCCCCCGCCTCGTCGCTGTCCCTCATTGCTGCCTTCGCGATCTCGCTGATCGTGCACCTGCTCGTCCTGCTGATCGAGCTGCAGCCGCCCGAGTCCGCCAGCCCGCCGCGGCTGCAGGCCCGCCTGGCCCCCGCCACCGCCGCGCCACGGGCCGACGTGCGCCCCCCGCCGCCGCCGAAGGCGGCCGCCACGCCGGC
Source organism: Zoogloeaceae bacterium (assembly GCA_015657735.1). Classification (GTDB taxonomy): domain Bacteria; phylum Pseudomonadota; class Gammaproteobacteria; order Burkholderiales; family Rhodocyclaceae; genus Zoogloea. The sequence goes on along the minus strand of SSSX01000110.1, from coordinate 2,699 downwards.
ATCGAAGGTCGCCAAGGCGCGGCCGGCGCCGCGCATCCTCGCTGCCCGCCAGTCCGCCACCCCGCTGCAGGCGGCCGAAGCGACGCCGAAATGGAGCGTCGCGCAGAAGCAGGAGATGGACCGTTTCCTCGACGAACTGGCCACCGAAGCCAAGGCCAAACCGCGGCCCGACCTCGCCGAGCGCTCCATGGCCATGGCCCGCGAGATGGCGCGGGGCGACAGCCGGCCGCATCGGGACGAGCTCGCCGAACTCGTCGAACGCATCCCCAACAGCCCGCCCGTCGATCCGTTCAGCCTCGAGTTCTACCTCGACTCGCTGGTCAAGAAGCTCAACCGCAGCGCCGCCTTCGTCAAGAACGACCCGCGCGCCCGCGGCATCCAGCCGGCGTCGATCGAAGTCCGCCTGAACCCCGACGGCACGCTCAAAAGCTTCGTCGTCGTGCGCAGCGGCGACCAGCACGAGGAAATCGACTTCGTCAGGTCGGTGGTCGGCCGCGCCGCGCCGTTCGCCGCCTTCCCGCCGGACATCGTCAAATCCGCCCGCTCGCTGGCCCTGATGATCTGCATCCAGCCCGCCGGCAGCGGTGGCGGCGGCTTCGGCTTCACACGCAAGTCGGGCGGGGGCTGCTGAGGCGTCGCGGCACGCGGCGACGGCTGGGCGCTGCCGGCAATCCGGAGTAAATTATTCTTCTCCAATCCGGCCAGCCGCGTCCCATGACCTGCCTCCTCGCCCTCGACCAAGGCACCAGCAGCAGTCGCGCCATCGTCTTCGACGATCACGGGCGGGCGCTGGCGGTGGCCCAGCAGGAATTCCGCCAGTTCTATCCCCAGCCCGGCTGGGTCGAGCACGATCCGCTGGAAATCTGGCACACCCAGCTCGACTGCGCGCGCCGCGCCCTCGCCGAAGCCGGCCTCGGCGCCGGCGACATCGCCGCCATCGGCATCGCCAACCAGCGCGAGACCACCGTGCTGTGGGAGCGCGCCAGTGGCCGCCCGCTGGCGCCGGCCATCGTCTGGCAGGACCGCCGCACCGTCGCCGACTGCGAACGCCTGCGCGCCGGCGGCCACGCCGATTTCATCCGCTCGCGCAGCGGGCTGGAAGTGGACGCCTACTTCTCGGCGACCAAGCTCGCCTGGCTGCTCGACCACCTCCCCGATGCGCGCCGCCGGGCCGAGGCCGGCGAACTCGCCTTCGGCACCATCGACAGCTGGCTGGTCTGGCAGCTCACCGGCGGCCGCCATCACGTCACCGACCCCAGCAACGCCTCGCGCACGATGCTGTTCGACATCCGGCGCCAGTGCTGGGACGACGAACTGCTGGCGCTGTTCCGCATTCCCGCGCCGCTGCTGCCGGCGGTGGTCGCCACCAGCGGCCTGCTCGGCGAGACGACCGCCGCGCTGTTCGGCGCCCCGATCGCCATCGGCGGCCTCGCCGGCGACCAGCAGGCCGCCACCTTCGGCCAGGCCTGCCTCGCCCCCGGCAGCGCCAAGAACACCTACGGCACCGGCTGTTTCCTGATGCTCAACACCGGCCACCACCCGGTCGCCTCGCACCACCGCCTGCTCACCACCCTCGGCTGGACGATCGGCGGCGACACCCGCTACATGCTCGAAGGCAGCGTCTTCACCGGCGGCGCGGTGGTCCGCTGGCTGCGCGACGGCCTCGGCATCATCGCGCGCGCCGCCGACGTCGAAACGCTGGCCGCCTCGGTGCCCGACAGCAACGGTGCGCTGCTGGTGCCCGCCTTCTCCGGCCTCGGCGCGCCGTGGTGGGACGGCCGCGCCCGCGGCACCCTGGTCGGCCTGACCGGCGGCGTCACCCGCGCCCACATCGCCCGGGCGGCCCTCGACGCCATCGCGCTGCAAACCGTCGATCTGGTCGACGCGATGAACAACGACGGCGCTGGCCCGCTCACCGAACTCCGGGTGGACGGCGGCGCGGCCCGCAACGACCTGCTGATGCAGATCCAGGCCGACCTCCTCGGCGTGCCGGTGATCCGTCCGCGCCAGACCGAAACCACCGCCCTCGGCGCCGCCAGCTTTGCCGGCCTCGCCGCCGGCATCTGGCGCGACCCGGCCGAACTGGCCGCCCACTGGCAGGCCGAGCGCGTCTTCGAACCCAGCCGCAGCGCCGACTGGCGGCAGGCCCGGCTCGACGACTGGCACCGGGCGGTCGACCGCGCCCGCGACTGGGCCGCCCACTGACATGCCGCGCGCCGCCCTCCTCGAGCGCCTGCGGCAAACCCCCTGCTGGGACGTGCTGGTGATCGGCGGCGGCGCCACCGGCCTGGGCTGCGCCGTCGATGCCGCCGCCCGCGGCCACGCCACGCTGCTCCTCGAAGCCCACGACTTCGCCAAAGGCACCAGTTCGCGCTCGACCAAGCTGATCCACGGCGGCGTGCGCTACCTTGCCCAGGGCCGCATCGGCCTGGTCCGCGAGGCGCTGGCCGAACGCTCGACGCTGCTCGCCAACGCCCCCCACCTCGTCCATCCGCAGCGCTTCGTGGTGCCGGTCTACCGCCAGAGGGACCGCCTCGTCCTTGGCGCCGGACTCACCGCCTACGACTGGCTGGCCGGCCGCCACAGCCTCGGCCCTCGCCGGCTGCGGTCGCCGGCCGCCACCGGCGCCGCGCTGCCGACCGTCCGGCGCGACGGCCTGGTCGGCGGCATCGCCTACCTCGACGCCCGCTTCGACGACG
>SSSX01000749.1 GCA_015657735.1 Zoogloeaceae bacterium | reverse complement strand
TTCACTGCAGCAGATTGACCGCCGCACGCAGCCCCAGCAGGTAACTGTCGGCGCCGAAGCCGGCGATCTGGCCCCTGGCGATCTCGGCGAACACCGACAGGTGGCGGAACGGCTCGCGGGCGTGGATGTTCGACATGTGCACCTCGACGATGGGCGCCTTGAGAATCGCCATCGCGTCGCGCAGGCCGTAGCTGTAGTGGGTCCACGCCCCGGCGTTGATGACCACCGCGTCGACGCCCCCGGTGTGGGCGGCATGGATGCGCTCGGCCATCACGCCCTCGTGATTGGTCTGGAAGCACTCCACATTGACACCCAGCTCCGTGCCGAGCGCCACCAGGCTGGCGTCGATCTCGGCCAGCGTCGCGGTGCCGTACTGGGCCGGATCGCGTTTGCCGAACATGTTGAGGTTGATGCCGTGGAGCACGAGGATGGTCTTCACGATCGGATTTTCCTTTCAGTAGCTGATTTGCGCGACGGCCCGCAGTTCGTCGGCGGTGGCGGTGCCGAAGCCGAAGAATTCGAGGTAGGCCGGGATCATCTCGAACAGCATGTCGGTGCCGACCTGGATGCGGCAGCCCTTGGCCTGCGCGGCGGCCAGCAGCGGCGTGATGGCCTGCTTCATCACGACCTCGCCGACGAAGGTTTCGGGGGCGATGCGCGACACGTCGAAGGGTAGCGGATCGCCCTCCTTCATGCCCAGCGGCGTGGCGTTGACCACCAGGTCGAAGCCGGCCGGATCGTTCGAACCGGTGCGCACGACGAGCGCCGGATAGTGTTCGGCGAGACGGCCGGCGAGCGCTTCGGCGGACGCCGGGAAGGCGTCGAAGAGCGCCATTTCGGCCACGCCGGCCGCCGCCAGCGACGCCGCGATCGCCGAACCGACGCCGCCGCTGCCCGACACCAGCACGCGCTTGCCGGCCAGCAGCAGGCCCTTGCGTTCGATGCCGCGCACGAAGCCGGCACCGTCGAACTGGTCGCCCAGCAGGCTGCCGTCGGGGCGCACGAGAATCGCGTTGCAGGCGCCGGCGATGCGCGCGGTCGGCGTCGCCTCGTCGACCAGCCCCATGGTGACGACCTTGTGGGGCATCGTGATGAGGGCGCCGCGCAGGTTGGTGAACTTGCGGATCGACGCGAGGGCCGCGACGTAGTCGTCGGGCTTCACGCCGAAGGGCATCACGACGGCGTCGATGCCTTTCGAGTCGAACCACGGGTTGTAGATCATCGGAGCCTTGAAGCTCTCGGTCGGATAACCGATGTGGGCGATGAGGGTGGTCTTGCCGCTGATCATTTTGGTGTGTTCCTTGTTCTGGTTATGGGCTCGGGATGCCGGCCGGGGAGTGCCGCGCGAGGGGGGGGAGGCGGGCCGCAGCGGGCCCCGCCACCCGGCGCTAGCGGGTCACCAGCACCGGCACCTTGCTGTAGTGCAGCACCTTGTTCGTCTCGCTGCCCATCAGCAGGCCGGTGAAGCCGATGCGGCCGTGGGAGGCCATGCAGATGAGGTCGCAGCCGGTGGATTCGGCCGCGCGGACGACTTCCTCGGCAACCGAATCGCCGGCCACCACGAAACAGTCGTAGGCAACGCCGGCCTTCTTGGCTTCGTCGGCAACGACCGCCAGGAAGCTCTCGGCGGTGGCGTTGAGGACATCGTCGCTGACCATCTTGTCGCCGAGCCCGCGGGGGGTGAGGGAATGGACGACGACGGTGAGCCCGGTCACCCGGGCGCCGTGGACGCTGGCCAGCCGGACGGCATGGACGATGGCCCGACGGGACAGCTCGGAGCCGTCGGTAGGAATCAGAATGTGCTGATACATGACACTTCCTTCGTGAAATTCATTTGATCAGGGTGACCGGAATGTCGGCCAGGCGGACCACCTCGCGGGCCACCGAGCCGAGCAGCAGGGTCGCCACGGCACCGCGTCCGTGGCTGCCCATGACGATCTCGTCGACCGCCTGCTCGCGGGCAAAGCGGACGATGGCGGCAGCCGGCTGGTCGTCGATCACCACATGGGGCACCGGCGCGAAGCCGGCGTACTCGAGGCTGTCGCGGGCGGCGGCGAGCGCCTTGAGGCCCTCCTCGCGGTGAAAATCCTTCAGCGCTTCGTGATCGACGAACTGGCCGACATCCTGATTCACCGGGCGCTGGATGTTCAGCAGGTGGATCTCGGGCTGCGCCGCGGCGGCCGGGTAGCGTTGCAGCAGCGCGGCGGCGACGCGGGTCGATACGTCCGAGCCATCGATGGGCAACAGAATCCTGGGCATGCTTGTTCCTTTCGTTGGCGCGGGTTTAGCGGACATTGCCGGAGCCCGGACGGGCGGCCTCGCCGAGTTCCAGTTCGACGCTCTGGCGCCCGGCTTCGCGCTCGCGCGCCCGGCCGGCGAGCAGCTTGCCGACCGTCACGACGAGAACCGCACCGGCCACCGGCAGCGCCTTGTGCAGCCACGGCAGGTGGCTGTCGATCCACGGGCCGAGGAACAGGTCGGTGACCAGCATCTCGCCCGCCACGTAGCCGAGCAGCGCCGCGCCGGCGGTGATGACCACCGGGAAGCGTTCCATGATCTTCATCAGGAAGGTGCTCGAGAACACCACCAGCGGAATGCTGAGCGCCAGGCCGAAGATCAGCAGCGCCAGACTGCCGTGCGACGCACCGGCGATGGCCACCACGTTGTCCATGCTCATCACCAGGTCGGCGAGCATGATCGTCTTGATGGCGGCGGCCATGCCGCCCGACACGGCGCCCGAACCTTCGCCCTCGCCCTCGTCTTCGGGAACCAGCAGCTGGATCGCGATCCACAGCAGCAGCACCGCGCCGACGGCTTTCAGCAGCGGCAGGCGGAGCAGCTCGGCAGCCACGACGGTCAGCACGACGCGCATCACCACCGCGGCGCTGCTGCCCCAGATCACCGCCTTCTTGCGCTGCTCCGGATTCAGCCCGCGGGCGGCCAGCGCGATGACCACCGCGTTGTCGCCGGAGAGCACGATATCGATACCGATGATCTGGATCAGGGCGATCCAGAAGGCGTGGTCAAACATCACTTCTTGCATGGTTTCTTCCTTCGGATGAGGGCGGCCAGGCGGCCCGGCCGCCCCGCCGGTTGCTTACTTCGTGCCGCGCGCCTTGGCGATCTCGGCGTACAGGGACTTGACGGTGTCGGGGCCGATGGAGGCGCTGTACTTGTCGACCACCGGCTTGACCTTGTCACGCATGCGCTGCAGTTCGGCCGGGGCGATCTCGGTGGCCTGCATGCCGGCCTTCTTCAGATCTTCCAGCGCCTCGCCAGCCTGCTGGCGGGACACCTGACGCTCATAGACGGTGGCTTCGGCGGCGGCGTCGGAGATGATCTTCTTCTCGTCGGCGTTCAGCTGATCCCACAGTTTCTTGCTGAAGATCAGCGATTGCGGGTTGTAGATGTGACGGGTCTGGGCCACGTGCTTCTGGACTTCGTTGAGCTTGGCGGTGCGGATCGTCGTGTTGGGGTTCTCCTGGCCATCGACCGCCTTCTGCTCGAGCGCGCTGTACACCTCCGGCCAGGCCAGCGGCGTCGGGTTGGCGCCGAGGGCGGTGAAGATATCCACGTAGATCGGCGACTGGATGACGCGCAGCTTGAGGCCGGCGATGTCCTCGAGCCTGGTGATCGGGCGCTTGCTGTTGGTGATGTTGCGGAAGCCCAGATCCCAGTAGCCCAGGCCGACCAGGCCCTTGTCGGCGAGCTTGGCGTACAGGCCCTTGCCGAAGGCGCCGTCGGTGACCGCGTCGGCCTCCTGCGGAGTGTTGAACAGGAAGGGCAGGTCGAAGGCCGCGAACTCCTTGACCTGGCTTTGCAGGATGCCCGAATTGAGCACCGTCATCTCGATAGTGCCGCCCTGCACCGCCGACACGGTCTGCACGTCGCCGCCGAGCTGGCCGCCCGGGAACAGCTTGACCTTGATCTTGCCGCCGGACTTGGCGGCAACCAGATCGGCAAACTTCTGGGCGCCCATTTCCTGCGGATGGCCCTTGTTGTTCTGGAACGCGAACTTGATGTTGCGGGCCTTGATTTCCTCGGCCTGGACGGTGGCGAACGGCAGCATCGCGGCGATGGCGACGACGAAGGCACGGCGGGTGAAACGGGTCATGATTTGTCTCCTGTCTTGTCTATTGACACTTCACTTCGATACGGCGAACGCAGTCACCGGCATTACATGAACCAGCTGGCGGGCACCATCACCAGCGAGGGGAAAAGGATCATCAGCAGCAGCATGATCAGTTCGGCCAGCATGAACGGCCACACGCCCTTGATCAGATCGTCCATGCTCACCTTGCCGACCCCGGCCACCACGTTGAGCACGGTGCCGACCGGCGGGGTGATCAGGCCGATCGAGTTATTGACGATGAACAGCACGCCGAAATAGATCGGGTCGATGCCGGCCTTCTGCACGATGGGCATCAGCACCGGGGTCAGGATCAGGATCGTCGGCGTCATGTCCATGGCGGTGCCGACCACCACCACGACCAGCATGATCATGAACATCAGGATCAGCTTGTTGCCCATGAACGGCTCGAGCAGATCGACCAGCTGGCTCGGCAGGTCGGCCACGGTGATCATCCACGCCGACACCATCGCCGCCGCCACCAGGAACATCACGATGGCGGTCGTCTTGGCCGCGGTGACGAACACCTCGTAAATCTGCGAAATCTTGAGTTCGCGGTAGATGAACACCGCGACGAACAGCGAATACACCGCGCACACCACGGCCGCCTCGGTCGGCGTGAAGATGCCGAACTTCAGGCCGAAGATGATGATCGCCGGCAGCATCAGCGCCCAGAAACCGTCGATCAGCGTCTTGACGATCTCGCCGGCCGACTTGCGCGGCGGCGGTTCGATGCTCTCCTTGCGGACAACCCACCACCAGGCCACCACCAACGCACCGCCGATCAGGATCCCCGGCACGATGCCGGCCAGGAACAGCTTGGAGATCGACAGGTTGGCGGCGACGCCGAAGATGATGAAGCCGATCGACGGCGGGATGATCGGGCCGATGATGCCGCCGGCCGCGATCAGGCCGCAGGACTTGGCCCGGTCGTGACCGGCCGCGACCATCATCGGCACCAGCAGCGCCGACAGCGCCGCCGCGTCGGCCACCGCCGAACCGGACAAGGCCGACAGCAGACACGCAGCCATGATGGCCACGTAACCCAGGCCGCCGCGCACATGGCCGATCACCGCCATCGCCACATTGACGATGCGCTTGGAAAGGCCGCCGGTGTTCATGATCTCGCCGGACAGCATGAAGAACGGCACCGCCATCAGCGGGAAGCTGTCGGCACCGTTGATGACGTTCTGGGCCAGAATCTGCGCGTCCATCATGTCCAGGCTGTACATGAGCGCGCCGCCGCAGATCAGCAGTGCGAAGGCGATGGGCATGCCCAGCGCCATTGCGCCGAGCAGAGACCCCAGAAAAACGGCAATGGTCACTTTGTGTCTCCTCTGTTTGTCGATCAGGACTTGCCGCGCGCGGCCGCCTGCATGGCGCTTTCGCGCTCTTTTTCCCGGGCAATCTCGTCCTGAATGGCGGCCAGGTCGGCGGCCTCTTCGGATTCGGTCACCATCACCAGTTCATGGTCCTGCAACTTGCCCGCCAGCACGCGGTACAGGTCGTAGAGAACGATGCCGGCGCCGGTCACGCTGAAGATCAGCCCAACGCCGTAGAACCAGGCCATCGAAATGCCGGAAGCCGGCGCCTGCACATCCAGGTTGATCTTGGTCTGCTCCAGCGAGCCGTCGAACAGCATCCACAGCACGCCGAGGATCAGGATCTGGCTGAGGATCAGGCAGAATTTCTTGCCGCCGAGCGGCAGCCGCGCCACCAGCGAATCCACCCCCAGATGGCCGTGTTCCTTCATCCCGACGAGCGCGCCGAGGAAGGTCAGCCAGACGAAGAACCAGCGCGAGATTTCTTCCGAAACCGGAATCCCGCTGTTGAACGCATAACGCAACACCACATTGCCGAAAACCAGCACCACCATCGCGGCCAGGCACAGGGCGATCAGCATTTTCAACAAGTGAAAATAGCCATCGACGATCTTTCTCATTTGCTCCTCCTTGGTTGCACAGCTAGCACCTATTCTGTCTTGGGTTTCCGCCGACTCAAACCGGCTGCGGTGAATACATCGGATCCCGGTTGACCTCTTGTTCGTCACCACCCGCGGCCTGCCGCCACGGAACCGCCCAGCACGGTGTGCAGCTTAACCATGCAATCCCGGTCGAAATATGGGCAAAACGCGGTCGTGCGCGATAAACGCACAAACCTGCTCATTAATCGCTCATGATTTGATGGCGCCGTGCAGCCTGCGCCAACCGACCGCGCCGCCACCCTCCGCGGCCCGGCCCGAACGCCGGCGGAGCCTCGCCACGCCGCTCAAAACGGCGGCCGCCGACCGCCACCAGCGGGTGAAGTTCCATCGCGCAGCAAAGTCGCGCGACTATCGCCCGCCATCAAACGATAATCGCGCAAAGTCCGCTTTTGCATCGGCCGTTCCCTCGCATCCCCCGCTAACCTGCGCAGCGTGCCAACCCCCAATCAGGTCGGCATCGACTGGAGACTTTCCGGCAGCACAAAGGCCGCGCCCGCAGCCCGCCCCTGCCGGAACACACTAAAGAGAGGAATAGACCATGAACGCAAAGATCAAGAGTGTGGTGCTGGCCGCCCTGGCCTCCCTGAGCGCCGGCGCCGCCCATGCCGAACTCCAACCCTTCGAGATCGGCGGCGCGACCTTCAAGGTCAACGCCAACGTGGACGAGTACATCAACTTCATGCGCAGCAGCTCCGGCAAGAAGCTCAACGCGGTCGAGGACGGCGCCTTCCTGCGCAGCCGGATTGGCTTTTCCGGCGAGAAGCCGGTCGAAGACGGCATGTCCATCAAGTTTGCCCTCGAGCAGGGCATCAACATCGTCAGCGGCCAGCAGGCCGACGGCAACCGCCTGTTCGACCGTCAGGCGTGGGTCGGCCTGAAAACCCAGTACGGCGAATTCCGCGCCGGCCGCCAGAACACCGCGATCTTCTACCGCGGCAACTACATCGACTTCACGACCCGGACCCTCGGCTCGGTGATCAACGTGTTCGGCGTGCCGTCGCGCTACGACGCCGACCTGGCCTACATCTCGCCGCGCATCGCCGGTTTCCTGTTCGAAACCCACTACGCGTTCTCGGGCACCAAGGAGAACGAAACCACCAACGCCGGCGTCTACCAGGCCGCCGTCGATTACGAGAACGGCCCGTACCGCATCGGCTACGCCGGCATCGGCAGCAAGGCGCCGTCGACGGCCGGGGAAGACAAGACGGTCTTCTACAACAACCTGTACGCCAACTACGATTACGGCAAGGGCAAGCTCTACGCCGCCTATGTGCGCAGCAACAACAACGCGACCACCGGCACCGCCCCCAACGTCCTCTTCAACGGCGGCGCGCCGCTCTCCAACGTCGGCGGCAGCACTGCCTACACCGCTCCGATCAGCGCCGGCGGCAACACCTACTACAACATCTATCAGGTTTCGGCCGACTACCGGATGACGCCCAAGCTGCGCGTCGGCGGCCTCTACGGTCGCATCGACGACACCTCCAACACCGGCAAGAACGCCTCCGGCTGGGCGGTCGGCGGCTACTACGACGTCTTCAAGGACACCATGCTGTACGCGCTGTTCGACGTCATCGCCAACGACACCAACGCCGGCTTCCGCCCGGCCGGCTCGGCCGGCCTGCCGAAGAACTTCACCGCCGCCGCCGACGTGAATGGCCAGACCATCCGCGGCATGCAGCTCGGCTTCGTGTACAAGTTCTGAGCACCGGCAGGGCGGGGTCTCCCGCCCTGCTTCGCCTCATGTCAGGCCGGGCCGCCCCGCGAGGGGTGCCCGGCCTTTTCGGTTCACATCGAGTGATGGACCAGTTCGAACTGGGTTCCCCCGACCAGGGTCCGGGTCAGCGCGCCCAGTTCGCGGTTGCCGAGCAGTGACGAATCGACGAAATGGATGCCGCGCGCTTCCAGTTCGGCGACCGCCGTCTCGACGTCGGGCACGCCCAGCCCGATCCGGTTGAAGCCCTCCTGCCAGTGCGCATCCTCGGCGCCGGCGGGCGGCTCGATGAACTGCAGGAAGAAACGTCCGCAGGCGCTCTTCATGATCGCCCCGCGCGGCAGCACCCCGAAGCGCACCCCCTCGGGCAGCATCGAGAATCCCAGCACGCGCTCGTAGAAATTGCACCAGCGCGGCGTCTCGCCGGCCAGGATGTACTGGACGATCCCGAAAAAATGCAGCCCGGCCAGCGCCGGCACGTCGACGCGGGCGCCCGCCAGCGGCAGGAAATCGACCTCGTAGAACGACACGCCGGCCCGCCGGTCGAGCAGGAACAGCACCGACCCGCCCGGCCCGTGGATGCCGGGGATGTTCAGTTCCATCGGCCCCGAACGGGTCGGCACCGGCTGGCCACCGCAGTCGAGGGCGCGGCGATAGGCCATGCCGGCATCCGGCACGCGGATCGCCAGCGCCTTCAGCACCACCACCGCACCGGCTTCGGTCTCGCCGTCCAGCGCCCGCGCATCGGCATTGACGATCACGTTCACGTCGCCCTGCCGGTACAACAGCACCTCCCGCGACCGGTGCCGCGCCACCGGCTGGAATCCCATTGCGGTCAGGACGGCCCCGAACTCCTTCGGCCGGCTCGTCGCATACTCGACGAACTCGATCCCTTCGATTTCCGAATTGCCGGCGATCTCTTCGAACCCCATGGACTTTCCTCGCAGATGGACGCACAGCCCGCGGGCTGCATCGCCTGCAATTCTGACATGAAAGGCGTCGCCCGCATCCCGGCGGCGGCACATGTTTGCACCGCCTCGCCGCGGCCCGCGGCCGCCTTTTTCGGACCCCGCGGCGGTGCTATCCTTTTTCCATCTGCGACTCGTCGAAGGCGAGGCTGTGATGAACCGGACGTGGCCCCCGACACCCGACGGGCTCGACGAAAGACCCGGTGTTTACGACACCGGCCACGGCGCGATCAAAACCATCGAGACCAACCCGGGTTTTCCCGGCATCGAGCGCGTCACGGTGCACAGCTACTGCGGCCGCCACCAGGACGACCGCCGCTATTACCGCCTGAGCGCCGACCCCGGACGCGTTTTCGCGACCCTCGAAGAAGCCATCGCGGCGCGTCCGGTGCGGCTGACCTGACACGCCGGGGCTCAGAACGACGAGCCGGGCGTCTGCAGAAAAGCCAGTTCCTCCGCCGTCGACGGGCGGCCGAGCACCGCGTTGCGGTGCGGATAGCGGCCGAAGCGCGCGATGATGTCGCGATGGCGCAGCTCGAAAGCCAGATTGCCTTCGAGCCCCGGCTGGCTGAACAGCGCCACCGCGAGCCGATGGATCAGCGGCGACTCGCTGTGCATGTAGGGCATGTACAGAAAGGCCCGCCGCGCGGCGTCCAGTTCGCCGTCGGCGCCGGCCGCCACCGCCGTCTGGGCCAGCGCCAGGGCCAGGCTGTCGCAGGCGAAGGCGCGCGGATCGTCGCGGTGGATGTTGCGCGAGAACTGATCGAGGACGATCACCTCGGCCAGCCGCCCGCCGGCCGTGGCGCGCCAGCCGTACAGCTCGCAGCGGACCGCGGCGGCGTGCACGGCGCCGAAACGACGGGCGATCAGGCGGTCGAAATCGTCCGAGCGGGCGAACCACTGCTGTGGCGTGGCCTCGTCGAACCAGAAGGCGAGCACCGCCTCCGGCGTCTGCAGCGCAGCAATCATGGCATCCTTCCTCCCCCGTCTTGCCCAACCCTGTTTTCCGGCCGATGAACCATCGCGAGCGCTTCCTCGAACTGCAGTCGATCCTCGACGCCCACCGGGACTTCTGGCAGCCCCCGCCATTCTACGTGCGCCGCCCCGCCTGGTGCGACGCCTGGCCGGCGCTGGCCGACGCCGTGCTGGGCCTCGACGACGCCAGCGTCGACACCTTCATCGACGATCCGGAGGCCTGCCGCGCGTGGCTCGCCGA
>SSSX01000014.1 GCA_015657735.1 Zoogloeaceae bacterium | reverse complement strand
GCGCCGCCATGGTCGTGCTCGCCGACGCTCTTGCCGACGCCGCGGAAGTTCGGCCGCAGCGCCGCATAGCCCAGATCGCGGAAGACGCGGGCCAGGGTGTGCGCGACCTTGTTGGTGTTGGTGCCGTGGAACAGCGGGTGCGGGTGACACACCAGCGCAATGCCGCGCACCTGCGCCGGGGTGTCGATGATCAGTTCGATGGGGCCGTCGGGGCCGTTGATGAGGGCGGTTTCGGTGGCGGCCATGGTCAGATCTTCAGGCGTTCGACGATGCGGCCGTGCTGCAGGTGCTCGGCGATGATCTCGTCGACGTCGGCCTTGTCGACGAAGGTGTACCAGACGTTGTCGGGGTAGACCACCAGCACCGGGCCTTCGTCGCAGCGGTCGAGGCAGCCGGCCTTGTTGATGCGCACCTTGCCCTTGCCCTTCAGGCCGAGGGCGGCGACGCGATCCTTGGCGTAGGCCTGCAGTTCGGCGGCGCCGTGGCTGGCGCAGCAGGTTTCGCCTTCGGCGCGCTGGTTGCAGCAGAAGAAAACGTGGTGCTTGAAGTAACTCATCGGGGGCGTCTCCGCGGTCGGTTCTGGGAATGACTGCGATTATCGGTCAATCGTTCCGCCGGCGGCGGATTTCAGCGCCCGCGGAGGGGGTCGCGCAGGTAGGGATCGCGCGCCGCGCTGGCGCCGAGCAGACCCAGATAGGCAAAGGCGACGAAAGGCCACAGGCTGGCGGTGAGCTGGGTCAGGCCGTGGAAGTTGAGGAAGTTGCCCTGCCGGATCAGCGCCGCATCGCTGGGCAGGAAGGGGTTTTCGGGCGCCAGGTTGACCAGCGCGGTGCCGACCAGCAGCGCCATGCCGGCCAGCATCGCGTGGCAGCGCACCGGCAGCAGCAGACAGATGCCGAGCAGCGCGACGCCGCCGACGAGGCCGATCTGCCCGCCCGGCGTGGCCCAGTGCAGCGGGTCGCCCGGCGCGAAGAAGGTGGCCGAGGCGAGGGTCTTGGCGCCGAGGCCGAGCACGATCAGGGCGAGCAGCGGCCACGGGCTGAACTGGCGCATGATGCAGCGGGCGGTGAGTCCGACCGCGACGAGCTGGCTGGCGGCGATGGCCGCTTCGACCTTGACGAAGCGGGTCGGGTTGAATTGCAGCGGCGTCGGCAGATCGAACAGGCGGCGCAGGTCGCCGGTGGCGAACAGCAGGCTTTCCGGCGTCAGCAGGGTCAGCAGCCATAACCCCAGCACCACCAGTCCGATCTCGCCGACGTGGCCGGCGACGATGCGCCGCTTGCGCCAGCGGGTCAGGCCGCTGCGCGGATCGAACAGGCGCCCGCCCCAGCGCCCGCCGGCCAGCGCGCCGAGCACCCCGCCGAGGGTGTTGCAGCCGACATCCACATTCGACGGGACGCGGCTGGGCAGGTAGTTCTGCAGGGTTTCGACCGACAGACTGAGGACGAAAGTGATCAGGATCGCCACCGCCACCGCCGCGCCCTTCGACAGCCGCGACGGCAGCGCCGCCACCAGCGCGAAGCTGAACGGCACGATGCCGACCACATTCACAGTGAGGTCGATCCACGTGAAATAGCGCGGCCACGGTAGGTCGAGAAAGTAGAACGGCGGCAGACCGGGATCGCGCCAGCCGGTGAACGGGTGCAGGCAGGCGTAGACGATCAGGATGCCGATGGCGGCGGCGAACCAGGCGGCAAGAGGTGAACTGCGGCGGGGCATGGGACGCATTCTAGCCGGGATGGCCGCCGGACAGTCCCGTCCGGCAGTGCCCGGCCGCCGCCGCGGCGACGCGGCGCGCGCCCGTTACGGGTTGATCAGGCGGTCGGTCGTGGCCTGGTCGACGATCGATTCGTCGCCGAACATCTGCGTGCCGGCGGCGCTGCACTGCTGGGCGAGGGCGCGGGCGGTGATGGCCAGCACCGCGTTGCGGTCGCCGTCGGAGATCAGCATGACCTGCCCGGCCGGCGCCAGGTGGGCGACGTAACCGCGCATCACCTTGCCGTCGGGCAGGCCGATGGCGACGCTGTCGCCGGGCTGCAGCAGCGCCCACTCGGGGGGCGGCGACAGTTCGCCGGCGACGTACTGCTTGTGCTTGAGGGTCCGCAGGCCGGGGCTGCCGGCCGGGGCGCCGAGGGTCGGTGGCGAGCTGGCGCGGCGCAGGGTCGGCACCGGCGGTGACTCGCCGGCCAGCAGGCTGGCGTGCATGGTCTGGCAGGACGCCAGCGCGGCGCCGGCCTGACGCGCCGGCAGCGCGATCCAGGTCAGGCCTTCGTCGAGCTCGTAGACGATAGCCGGAAACTCGGCGGCGAGGCGGAGTCTGGCCGCCTCGTCGGCCGGCGTCAGCGCGCTGGCCAGCAGACGGTTGGCGGTGAGCAGGCGGGCCGCCCACTGCGGGCTGTCGAGTCCGTAGAGGTAGACCGCCTTGGCCAGCACGTGCACCCAGTAGCGTTCGAGGAGGTTGCGCGCGGCACTCGGCGGCTCCTGGCCGACCAGCAGATACACCGCCCGGCTGGCCTGGTGCAGCGCCACCTCGCGGCGCTCCATGCGCAGCGCCGCCTCGATGTGCGCGGCGGCACGGGTCAGCGCGCCGCGCTGGCGGGTTGCCAGCAGGGCTTCCAGCACCGCCAGCGCCATTTCGAAATCGCTGCGCGCCGGCCGCGGCAGCCGGCCGAGCGAGCGCACCATCGACGCCAGACCGCGGCACACCGGCAGATCGAGCGTGCAATCGGGCGGCAGCGTGCGGCCGACGGCGGCGATGCGGTCGACCAGCCGCAGGGCCGGATGACGTTCCAGCGACAGCAGTTTCTCGCTGCGCAGCGCCAGACGCAGCAGCGGCACGCGCAGCCCGGTGAACAAGCCGCGGACCGCCGCCGGCAGCGACGGCGCGTTCTCGGCAAAGGTGCACACCGTTTCGACGACTTCCACCGCCGCCGCCTGCTGCGGGCTGAGCAGCGCACCGAGCTCGCTGGCGCCGAGCGACACCGGCACGCCGGTGCCGAAGCGGTGCCGTTCGCCGAGCCACGCCTCGATGCGCTCGAGCAGCACCGAGGCGAGCGCCGGATCGAGGCTGGCGGACGGCGCCGGCTGCGCCTCGCGGCGGCCGAGCACCGCCAGCCGCAGCGCGTCCACCGGATCGATCGGCAGGCTGGCGCGGGCCGCCGGGGTGTCGGTCCACTCGTCGGCGGACACCGCCGCCGCAACCGCCGGGCGCTCCCGGCGGACGGCGCGCAGGCCGCCGGCCAGCGCATGATCCAGATCACGGTAGAAATCGGCCAGATGGCGGCGCAGCGGCAGGTCCAGCTGGCGCACGAGCTGCAGCGCTTCGTCGGGGCTGAGGTGCTCGGCTTCTTTCAGCGCCCGCAACGCCCGGCACACCGTGGCGGTGCCGAGCGGCGACTCGTCGCCCAGCTCGAGCCCGCCGTCGGCGAGGATCTGGCGCATGCGCCGGTGCAGACTGGCCAGTTCGCGCCCGCAAAAATCCTGCAGCCGCTGGTCGAGATTGATCAGCGCGATCGAGTAATCCGCTTCGGCAACCCGCACCAGCCCGATCGGCGCCCCGCCCCGCCCGGCCTTGCGGCCGCCGGCGAGTTCGTCGAAACAGCGGCCCGCCGCCGCGGTCAGCACATCCAGCCACGCCGGATGGCGGATCACCTCGCTGGCGGCGTTGCGCAGGGTCTGCAGGAAACCCTCGCGGCCGCGGGCGAGAAGCTGGCTGGCAGCATCGGCCGGCGCGGCGCGGGAGCGTGGACGGTGAGGCATGGACACATAATTTCAAGATGAGTTGACGTAGCGTTATACAACCCACCCCACCGCCTCACTGTGACGCACGCCCGATTCGGGCACATTTACGCGCGACCCGTGCGCCGATCAGCAGCGCAAACAACGCGGCCAGCCCCCATTTGACCGCCGAACAGCCGGCCGACAGCGGCACCGCGACGTCCGGCGCCCCCGCCGGACCGGCCAGCAGATGGAGCTGCAGCAGGTTCTCGGCCAGATCGAAAAGCGCCGCCACCGGCAGCAACCAGGCGCAGCAGCGGGCGGCCCACGCTTCGTCCGGCGCGAAGAGGCCGGCGCGGGTTGCCAGCACCCGGCCAAACAGCGCGTAGATGAAAAGATGGGCGAAGTCGTACGGGAAATGCGCGCGGTACGCCCGCAAGCCGTCGTCGCCCCACGCCTGCAGGATCGCCCAGTACCGATCGGCGTCGAAAGTTAACTGCAGAACGAGAACATTCGGTCGTAATTGGTGGAGCAGGTAGCCGAGGTGGAACTGGGAAACCACAAAAGCCAGCGTGGCGAGAAGGGTCACCACGGGACTGCCGGTGGCAGGTTGATCAAAACGACGAGCCATGAAATGTGAAATCTTTAATTGGCAAAATTGATTTATTCAATAAAATCGTAAAACTCAAGCGCTGCAGGCCCATACCGTCATGAACACAGCCACGACCCCGTCCCCGCTCACCCACGCAGAGCTGAACGAAGCCCTCGCCGCGGTCCGCATTCCCGCTTGTCCGGCCATCGTCACCGAATCCATGCGCGAAGCCCAGCGCGACGAGCCGTCGATCAAGGTGCTGACCCGCATTCTGGCCTCCGACGTCGGCATGTCGGCGATGGCCGTCAAGCTCGCCAACTCGCCGATGTTCGGCAGCGGCGCGGCGGTGCGCAGCGTGCAGCAGGCGGTGGGCCGGCTGGGCATCAGCAACATTCTCAGTGTGGTGATTGCGGTCGCGCTGCGCAATTCGAGCAGCGACCTGCCGGCCGGACTGATGGAGAGTTTCTGGTCGCGGGCCTCGACCCTCGCGCTGGCCACCGGCCTGCTGGCGCGCAAGCATGTCGGCATCTCGGCCGACGGCGCCTACACCTACGCGCTGTTCCACGACGCCGCGGTGCCGGTGATGATGAGCAACTTCGCCGACTACGCGGCGCTTTACGCAGCGGCCACCGACCGCGGCACCGCGCTGGTCCGCGTCGAACAGGAGCGTTTCCGCTGCGACCACGCGGTGGCCGGCTGGCTGCTGGCGCGCAGCTGGGGGCTGCCGTCGAAGATCGCCGCGGCGATCCGCTACCATCACGATCCGGAACTTTACATCCTGCCCGAAAGCGAACTGCCGTCCGACGCGCTGGCGCTGATCGCCGTCACGCTGATCGCCGAGCACGTCCTCGCCGAATTCAGCAAGGATGCCGATCCGGTCGGCGGCCGCCCCTTCGACGACGCCAGAACCTTCCTCGGCACCTCCGACGCCGATCTGGACGAATTCCGCGAGATCGTTGCCGCCGCGCTGCGTTAGCCAGTCGGCCGGCGCATCCCGGCCGCTGACAATGAAATGCCCGCCGACACGGCGGGCATTTCATTTTCCGGCGCCGGATGGCGCGCGCTACTCGGCCGCCGCCTTCTTGCGGGTGGCCGGCTTCTTGGCGGCCGGCGTCTTGGGTTCCTTCTTCTCGAACTCGAAGCCGACCTTGCCGTCGTCGCCGCGCACCAGGAAGGCCGAGAACTTGCGCTTGGTGCGGCTCGAGACGAAACCCTTGAGCAGTTCGGTACGGCCCGTTTCGAGGAGCTTGTGCATCTGCTCCCGTTCGATCGGTTGCTGCAGAATGATCTTGCCGGAGCGGAAGTCGCAGGATTTGTCCGGCCCCACCGACTTCTCGCAGACGTAGGCCAGACCGTGTTCGAAGACCCGCGAGGCGCACTTCGGGCAGGCGCCGAGCGCTTCCTGCGCCGAGAAATCGACCGGTTCGGCAGCCTCGTCCTCCTTCGGCTGGCCGAAATCGAACTCGGGCTGCTTGTCGTCGTTGAGGCGGATTTCGGCGTTGAAGAGCCGCCCCATCTTGTTGCGGAAACCCAGCAGCGGACCCACCCGCCCGGTGGCGAGCAGGGTTTCGATCTCGTCGATCTCGAACTGGCGGCCGGCGACGATCTTCCAGGCGTTCCAGTCGCAGCTCTGGCAGGCGAACTTCTTGTAGTTCTCTTTCACGATGCCGCCGCACCGCGGGCACGGCGTGGCCAGCGTCGCGAAGTCGCCGGGCACGGTGTCGGACTCGTAGCGCTTGGCGCGCTCGACGATGTCGCGGGTCATGGCCTGGATGTGGTCCATGAACTCGGCCCGCGACAGCGCGCCGCGTTCCATCTGCGCAAGCTTGTGCTCCCATTCGCCGGTGAGCTCGGGCGAGGTCAGCTCGTTGGTGCCGAGGCCGCGCAGCAGCGTGATCAGCGAGAAGGCCTTGGCGGTCGGGATCAGCTCCTTGCCGTCGCGCAGGATGTAGGTTTCGCCGATCAGGTTCTCGATGATCTGGGCGCGGGTCGCCGGGGTGCCGAGGCCGCGGCCGGCCATCGCGGCGCGCAGCTCCTCGTCGTCCACCATCTTGCCGGCCCCTTCCATCGCCGACAGCAGCGTGGCTTCGTTGAAGCGCGCCGGCGGCTTGGTGACCAGCGCCTTGACCAGGATCTCGTCGGTGCTCACCTTCTCGCCGGGCGCCACCGCCACCAGCTGCGGGCCGCCTTCGGCATCGTCGTCGTTGGCCGCCGCCTTGCCATACACCGCCAGCCAGCCCGCATTGACCAGCACCTTGCCCTCGGTCTTGAAGGCTTCGCCTTCGACGCGGGTGATGCGGGTCGTCACGCGGTATTCGGCCGCCGGGTAGAACACCGCCAGGAAGCGCCGGGTGACGAGGTCGTAAATCTTCGCCTCGGCTTCGGACAGGCTCTTCGGCGCCGTGCCGGTGGGGATGATCGCGAAGTGATCGGAGATCTTGGCGTTGTTGAAGATGCGTTTGTTGGGCTTGGCCCAGCCGTGCTTGACGATCTCGTTGGCGAACGGCGCGTAGGTGTCCGGCAAGCCGCCGAGGATGCCCGGCACCTGGCCGACGTAGTCTTCGGGCAGCGCGCGGGCGTCGGTCCGCGGGTAGGTCAGCACCTTGTGCTTTTCGTAGAGCGCCTGAGCGAGCTGCAGCGTGGTGCGGGCCGAGAAGCCGAAGCGGCCGTTGGCCTCGCGCTGCAGCGAGGTGAGGTCGAACAGCAGCGGCGAGAGCTGCGTCGACGGCTTGGATTCTTCCTCCACCGTACCCGGCTTGCCTTCGCAGCGGGCCTTGATCGCCTCGGCGCGGGCTTTGTCCCACAGGCGGAAGGCGGTGGCGTGCTCGAACAGCGGCGCGCCCTCGTCGGGCTTCTTGAAGCCCTCGTCGAACCAGCGGCCGACGTAGGCGCCGGCCTGGCAGCCGAAGCTGGCTTCCAGCTCCCAGTAATTGGTGGGCTTGAAGGCGCGGATTTTTTCTTCGCGCTCAACAACGATGGCCAGCGTCGGCGTCTGCACGCGGCCAACGGTGGTGAGGTGGAAACCGCCGGTCTTGGAGTTGAAGGCGGTCATCGCCCGCGTGCCGTTGATGCCGATCAGCCAGTCGCTCTCGGCGCGGCACACCGCGGCGGCGCGCAGGCCTTCGACTTCGGCGGCGGCGCGCAGCTGGACGAAGCCGTCGCGGATCGCCCCGGCGGTCATCGACTGCAGCCACAGGCGCTGCACCGGCTTGCTGGTGCCGGCGTGCTGGGCGATGAAGCTGAAGATCAGCTCCCCCTCGCGCCCCGCGTCACAGGCGTTGATGAGACCGCTGACGTCCTTGCGCTTGATGAGGCGGGTGAGGAGCTTGAGGCGGTCCTCGGTCTTCTCGATGGGGTTCAGCGCGAAATGCGGCGGGATGACCGGCAGGTGCGCGAAGGACCACTTGCCGCGCTTGACCTCGAATTCGGCCGGCACCGAGAGTTCGAGCAGGTGGCCGACCGCCGACGACAGCACGAAATGGTCGGACTCGAAATAGTCCTTTTCCTTGGTGAAGCCGCCGAGGGCCCGGGCGATATCCGCCGCGACCGAGGGTTTCTCCGCAATGATCAGCTGCTTGCTCATGCCTGTAGCGCGCCTCGCGACTCAGGTTGTGGGGGAGCGGCGCATCATACGGAAGCCTGCGCTGCGCTTGCAAGCGGCCCGCCGGTCAATGCAGGACGTATGACCCGGCTTCGTCGTCGTCCTCGTCGGACTCGTTGAGCAGCTCGTCGAGGATCAGCCCGTTGATCGGACGATCCTGCTGCCACAGTACCATCAACACGATGACCTTCAGGTTCTCGAGCTCGATTTCCGGCTCGCCGAGGGCCAGCGCCCGCTCGACGATCATCTCGCGGCATTCGGCGTCGAGGATGCCGGCGTTCTCGAGGAACAGCAGGAAGCCGCGGCATTCGACATCCAGCCGGATCAGTTCGTCGTCGGCGTAGATGCGCAGCGAGCCGGGGCGCGCACTGCACGCCGGACGCTCGCCGTCGGACAGCTGGCGCAGGCCGGACAGCCAGTCGAGCGCATCGGAGATTTCGTCTTCCTCGAAACCGGCGGCCGTCAGCTTGCGGGCCAGTTGCGCCGGTTCGGGGCACGCGTCGGCGTGAACGTAGTTCTCGAAGAGGTACACGAGGATGTCGAACATGGCGCGGGGCCTGGGGCCGGTCGTTTTCAGAGTCGCTGGAGGCGCCCTCCGGGCAGGCGGGAGACGCGCCCGTCGAGTTCCAGCGTAAGCAGAATGGCGTAGAGCGCTTCCGGCGTCAAGCTGGTGCGGTGCACCAGTGTGTCCACGTCCACAGGGTCGTGGCCGAGGGCGTCCACCACCCGCGCTTCGTCGCCGCCCGCCGGAAACGGGGCCGGATCGCCGGCTGGCGCGGGTGCCGGCGGGGCGAGGCGCAGCTCTTCGAGGATGTCGCCGGCCGCTTCGACGAGCTTGGC
This sequence comes from Zoogloeaceae bacterium, assembly GCA_015657735.1. Lineage (GTDB taxonomy): Bacteria > Pseudomonadota > Gammaproteobacteria > Burkholderiales > Rhodocyclaceae > Zoogloea. Next base: position 5,931 of record SSSX01000014.1, on the reverse strand, counting down.
GCCGTCGCGGATCAGCTGGTGACAACCCCGCGCGACCGGCGAGTGGATCGAGCCGGGAATCGCGAAAACCTCGCGTCCGCAGTCGGTGGCAAGGCGCGCGGTGATCAGCGAACCGCTCTTCAGCGCCGCCTCGACGACCAGCACGCCGCGCGCCAGCCCGGCGATCAGCCGGTTGCGGCGCGGGAAGTTGTGGGCCAGCGGCGCGGTGCCGAGGGGAAACTCGCTGACGATGGCGCCGGCTTCGGCGATACGGCGGGCCAGCGCCGCGTTGCGCGCCGGGTAGATGCGGTCGGCGCCGGTCCCGATCACCGCCACCGTGCTGCCCGGCCCGGCCAGCCCGCCGCGGTGGGCCGCGCCGTCGATGCCCAGCGCCAGCCCGCTGACGATGGTCAGGCCGGCCTGCGACAGCGCCGTCGCGAAGGCCTCGGCGTTGGCCTCGCCCTGCGGCGTCGCGCTGCGCGCGCCGACCACCGCGATGGACGCCCGGGCCAGCAGCGCCGGATCGCCCTTGACGTAGAGCAGCACCGGCGGATCGGGGATTTCGAGCAGCGCGGGCGGATAGGCGGCGTCGCCGAGGGTCAGGATCGTGTTGCCCGGCTGGGCCGCCCAGTCGACGGCCAGGTCGACCGCCGCGCTGGCGTCGTGCTCGAGCAGGGTCCGCGCGGCGGCCGTGCCGACAACGGCCGCCAGCGCCGGCTGGCCGGCCGCGTAAATCCGCTCGGGCAGACCAAACGCGGCCAGCAGCTGCCGCTGGGCCGCCGGCCCGAGTCCGGGTGTCAGGGTCAGCCGCAACCAGGCGGCAAGAGGGTGGCGGCTCAACGCATCATCCGGCGCTCGGCGCATGCATCGATCGCCGCGGGCGGTCGGCGGCGTTCACATGCTCAGGGCTTGCGGACGCTGTCGGCGACGGTGACCGGTCCGTTGTTCTCCATCACCAGCGCGTAGGCGATGCGCTCGAAGACGCGGAACACGAAGACCAGGCCGTAGCGCTGTTCGGGCAACTGGAAGCGCTGCGGCTTGCCGACGTTGTCTTCGCGGTACAGCGCCTGTCCACGATTGCGGTGCAGCGACAGCACGTGGCCGACCTCGATGCCGTCGCGCTTGCCGAGGCCGATCGACACCACGTTGTAGCGCCCGGCTTCGGCGACGCCGTTGTAGATCGAGACGACCCGGCCGTTGACCTCGCCTTCCGGCGCGTGGGGCACATAACTCGGCAGCTCCGGACGGGGCGCGGTGAGCAGACGGTCGCCCTTGCCGATCTCCTGCTTGGCGACGGTGATCATCAGGCTTGCCGGAATCGGCAGCGCGGCATCGCCGTCGTCGCGGGCGCCGAGGCCGGAGCCGGCATCGGGGGCCAGGATGCCGGCTTCGGATGCGACCCGCGCCCGGCCGAGGTAGGTCGCCTCGTAGCCGAGGATTTCGCCGGTGACCGGCTCGCGCAGCGGCTGGGCCTTGCGATAGACATTCCAGTCGCTGACGCCGGGCAGGATGCGGGTGGCGAAGATCGTGTCGCCCGGGCCGGTGAACACGCGGCCTTCCTGGGTCGCCACGACGATGCCGGCGGTGGCGTCGTCCTGGTCATCGACCACCAGCGGTTCGGACAGGAAGGGCTGGATGGCCCGCACCGGGATGCTCTGGATCGCGCCGCGGGCCGCTTCGGAATAGACCTGCGGGAAACGCTTTTCGTAGAGCGGACGGTCGCTGCCGGCGCCGACGCGGCGCCCGAACTTGAGGGTCGGGGTGGCGCCGCTGCGGTCGAGGACGATGATCTGGCCCGGATAGATGAGGTGCGGATTGCGAATCTGCTCGCGGTTCAGGCGCCACACCTCGGGCCAGCGCCACGGCTCCTTGAGGAACTTGCCGGAGATGCCCCACAGGGTATCGCCAGGCACCACCAGATGGCTGTCGGGTGCGTCGTCGGCCAGCCGGACGGGCCCGGCGGCGCCGGCGCCTGCCGGGACCAGGGCCGCGACGCCGATGAGGAGGGCGGATATAATGCTGCGAATCATTCTTTTTCCACTCGCTTTCGGCGGACAGCCACGCCGCCGCGGCGGGCAGGCTGTTCGGACAGTCTGGACGATCAGTTCGGGCGGTCTGGTTTGATCGCCCATTTGGCGGAGCCGCATGCGTGCCGCGTCAAGACGCGAGCATCGCAGATTTGGCTCAAAATTCTGCACGTAAAGTCTTCATCCGGCAATATTTATGGCCCTTCTACCGATTCTCCGCTATCCCGATCCCCGTCTCCACACGCGCGCCGCGCCGGTGCGCGAGGTGGACGACGTCATCCGCAAGCTGATCGCCGACATGGCCGAAACCATGTACGAAGCCCCCGGCATCGGGCTGGCGGCGACGCAGGTGGACGTCCACCTGCGCGTCGTCGTCATCGACGTGTCGGAGGACAAGACCGGGCTGCTGGCGCTGATCAACCCCGAGATCATCTCGCGCGCCGGCGAGCAGGTTTGTGAGGAAGGGTGTCTGTCGGTGCCCGGCATCTACGACAAGGTCGCGCGGGCCGAGAAAGTGCGCGTGCGCGCGCTCAACCAGCAGGGCGAAACCTTCGAACTCGACACCGAGGGCCTGCTGGCGGTGTGCGTCCAGCACGAACTCGACCACCTCGACGGCAAGGTTTTCGTCGAATACCTGTCGCAGCTCAAGCAGACCCGCATCAAGGGCAAGCTCGCCAAGAAAGCCCGGATCACCGCCTGATGAAAGTCGCCTTCGCCGGAACCCCCGAATTCGCCGCCGCGGCGCTGGAGGCGATCCTCGCCGCCGGCTTCGAGGTGCCCCTCGTCCTGACCCAGCCCGACCGCCCGGCCGGGCGCGGCATGCAACTGCAGCCGAGCCCGGTCAAGCAGGTTGCGCTGGCCGCCGGCATCCCGGTGCATCAGCCCGACAAGCTGCGCACGCCCGAGCAGCAGGCGCCGCTGGCCGCCGCCGGCGCCGACGTGCTGGTGGTGGCCGCCTACGGCATCATCCTGCCGCAGGCGGTGCTCGACCTGCCCCGTCATGGCTGCCTCAACATCCACGCCTCGCTGCTGCCGCGCTGGCGCGGCGCGGCGCCGATCCACCGCGCGATCCAGGCCGGCGACGCCGCCACCGGCATCACCATCATGCAGATGGACGCCGGCCTCGACACCGGCCCGATGCTGATGAAACGCACCGAGCCGATCGGCCCCGACGACACCACCGGCAGCCTCCACGACCGCCTCGCCTGGATCGGCGCCGAGCTGATCGTCGAGGCGCTGGAAGCGCTGCCGCGCGGCCTCGTCGCGACGCCCCAGCCGGCCGACGGGGTCACCTACGCCGCCAAGATCGGCAAGGCCGAGGCCGGCATCGACTGGACCCGCCCGGCCGCCGAGATCGAACGGGCGATCCGCGCCTTCAATCCCTTCCCCGGCGCCGTCGCAACGCTGCACGACACCCCGATCAAGCTGTGGCGCGCCCGCGCCATCGACGCCGGCGGCAGCCCCGGCGAAGTGCTGCTGGCCGAAGGCGCCGGCGTCATCGTCGCCTGCGGTGAAGGTGCGCTGTGCGTCACCGAACTGCAGAAGCCCGGCGGCAAGCGCCTGGCCGCGGCCGACTTCCTGCGCGGCATGCCGATCGCCACCGGGGCGCGCTTCGACTGACGCGCCCGGCCATTGAATTTTCGGCGCCCTCCCCCATCTAATTTTCCGTTTCCCGCGTAAATCCCGAAAGGACGGATAAGCACAATGCTCGGCAACTGGCTCAAGACCTCGATCCTCATGGCTGCGATCGTCGCCTTGTTTGGCGTGATCGGCGCGATGATCGGCGGCAAGTCGGGGATGATCATGGCGCTGCTGTTCGGCGGCGCGATGAACCTGTTCTCGTACTGGTTCTCCGACAAGATGGTGCTGCGCATGTACAACGCGCAGGAGGTGGACGAAACCAGCTCGCCCTACCTCTACAACATGGTCCGCGAGCTGGCCGGCCGCGCCCAGCTGCCGATGCCCAAGGTCTACATCATCCACGAGGACCAGCCCAACGCCTTCGCCACCGGCCGCAACCCCGACAACGCCGCGGTGGCCGCCACCACCGGCATCCTGCAGATGCTCAGCGAGCGCGAACTGCGCGGCGTGATGGCCCACGAACTGGCCCACGTGCGTCACCGCGACATCCTGATCTCGACGATTTCGGCGACGATGGCCGGCGCGATCTCGGCGCTCGCCAACTTCGCGATGATGTTCGGCGGTCGCGACGAAAACGGCCGCCCGGCCAACCCGATCGCCTCCATCGCGGTGGCGCTGCTCGCCCCGCTGGCCGCCAGCCTGATCCAGATGGCGATCTCGCGGGCCCGCGAATTCGAAGCCGACCGGGGCGGTGCCGAGATCGCCGGCGACCCCAACGCGTTGGCCGACGCGCTGCTCAAGATCGACGCCTTCGCCCGCGGCATCCCGATGCCGACCGCCGAGGCCCACCCCGAAACCGGCCAGATGATGATCATGAACCCGCTCTCCGGCGGCGGCCTGCGCGGCCTGTTCAGCACCCACCCGGCCACCGAGGAACGCGTCGCCCGCCTGCGGGCCCTGGCCCGCGGACGCTGAACGCCCCGCGGCCCCGACCACAACCCGGCCCAGCGCCGGGTTTTTTGTGCGCCGGGCGCGCCACACGGCACAGCGCTCAGCGCGCGCCGCCTTCGTGCGCCAGACGCAGGCGCAGCGTGACCAGCAGCGGCTGCAGCGCCCGCACCAGGCTGGCGACCGGGCGGGCCAGGGCCTCGGCGTCCTGCCCATCACGGACCGTGTTGCAGATCGCCGCCGCCAGATCGAAGACCCGGCCGGCGCCGACGTTGCCGGCCGAACCCTTGAGGGCGTGGGCCAGGCGCTCCACCTCGTGCAGATCGCCGGCGGCGAGCGCAGCCTGCAACGCCTCGGCCACCCCCGCGTGGGTGTCGACGAAGATGCGCAGGATGCGCACATAGGTCGGCCATTTGCCGCGCACGATGCGCAGGCCGCGCTCGATGTCGAGGCCGTCGATGCCGTCCAGCAGCGCCGCCCAGTCGGCCTCTCCGGCCGGCTGCACGGGGCTGCGGCGGGCCGCCGGGCTCAGCCACTTGGAGACCGTCCGCTGCAGGGCTTCGGGCTCCACCGGCTTGGCGACGAAGTCGTTCATGCCGGCGGCGAAGCAGGCTTCCTGATCCTCGTCGAAGGCGTTGGCAGTCATCGCAACGATCGGCGTCAGCGCCCGTCCCGGCAGGTGGCGGATGCGGCGGGTCGCCTCGAGGCCGTCCATCACCGGCATCTGCATGTCCATCAGGATCAGGTCGTAGGCGTTGACGCCGGCCAACTCGACGGCCTGCTGCCCGTCGCTGGCGCAGTCGATGGAGAGGCCCAGGTCGGCCAGCATGTCGATCGCCACCTCCTGGTTGAGCAGGTTGTCCTCAACGAGCAGCACGCGGCCACCCTGCAGATTCGGGCTGGCCACCGGCACTTCCGGCGCGGCCTCGGCACCGGCCGGCGCCAGCACGAGGCCGGGACGCCGGTACAGCCGGGCCGTGAACCAGAAGGTGCTGCCCCGCCCCGGCGCGCTGTCGACGCCGACCTCGCCGCCCATCAGCGTGGCCAGATGGCGGGTCAGGGCCAGCCCGAGACCGGTGCCGCCGTACTTGCGGGTGGTCGACGTATCGGCCTGCTCGAAGGAGCGGAACAGGCGCGGCAGCTGTTCCGGCGCGACACCGATGCCGGTGTCGCCAACCGCGAAACGGACCAGCAGCGACTCCTCGCCATCCTCGACGATGCTCGCGCGCAGGCTCACGCCGCCATGTTCGGTGAACTTCACCGCATTGCTCAGATAGTTGAGGATCGCCTGACGCAGGCGCATCACGTCGCCACGCAACACCGGCGGCAGGCCGTCGATGTCGACGTCGAAGCTCAGTTGACGCGCCGCGAGGCGCTCGTGGATCAGCGAATGGGC
>SSSX01000748.1 GCA_015657735.1 Zoogloeaceae bacterium | reverse complement strand
GGTCAGCTTCCAGGTCCGCGGCTGCAAGGTGATCTCGTCCTGCACGAAGGCGCTGGTGATCTGGAAGCTGCGGTCGGACGGCGACGCCGACAGCACCGCCGTGGTCACGTCGAGCGCCGTCTGGACGTAGCGGGTGCCGGCGCCCCACAGCAGCTCGTGGTCGCCCAGCGGCGCCAGACGGTGCTGGAAATCGATGTCGGCGGTGCCGACCTTGCCTTCCCCGTAACCGAGGATGGTGATGATCTGGCGGTCGACGTAGGCCTGCACCGACGCCTCGCCGCCAGCCAGGCCCCAGGTGTAGCGTCCGACCAGATTGCTGCCTTCGAGGACCGCGTCGAGCGGCACCGTGGCGGCGCCGCCGGCGCCGTTGATCAACAGGTTCTCGGCGTTGCTCCGGCGGTAGATATTGCCCTGCACCATCCACGCATGCGAGCCGCCGCCGGCGCCATCCATCCGGAAGCCCGACAGCCAGCCGCGGTTGCCGTCGCCCCCCGACTCGCCGTCGGCGGTGCGCAAGCGCGGCAGCTCGCTGCCCTTGGCAAACACCCGCAGGGCGGCGACGCCGTCGAACTCCACCCCCTGACGCACCGCCACCGTCGGATTGCCCTGGCTGTCGATGCGCGCCGCCACCAGCCCGCCGCGGGTCGCCGTCGCCTTGCGGGTCACGATGTTGATGACGCTATTGACGGCGTTCGACCCCCACAGCGACGCGCCCGGCCCGCGCACCACCTCGATGCGCTCGACGTCCTCCAGCATCACGTCCAGCCCTTCCCAGAACACCCCGGAGAACAGCGGGCTATAGACACTGCGGCCGTCGATCTGGACCAGCAGCTTGTTCGAGTAACGCCCCTCGACCCCGCGCACGCCGACCGCCCAGCGGCCGGCCCCGATCTGCGCGACGTTGACGCCGGGCACCTCGCGCAGGGCCTCCGGCACGCTGCGCGCGCCGCTGCGCCGGATGTCCTCCGCCGACAGCACGGTGACCGCCGCCGGGGTCTCGGAAAGTTTCTGTGCCTTGCGCGAAACCGTCGCCACGTCGAGCCGGGCCAGATCCTCGAGTTCCAGTTCCGCCAGGGCTGCCTCCTCGGCCCGGACCGCCGCCGACACCAGGGCGGGAATGACTGCAAGGAGACAATGACGACGCATCGGTTTCGAATTCCGAAAAATAACGGACGCGGCCCCATGCCTGCGCCCGATCAGCGTTTCCGTTTCTACCAGAATCCGGCGCCCGCCACCGCCTAGCAGTTCGCGGCGCCGCCACCGATGCCCGCCGACCGGCGGCGCACCGCGGACAAAATCACGGCGCCGCCCGGCCCTCCCAGCGCAATCCTGCGACGGCCCTGCCATCGGCTACAATTGCCGGATCTTCCAGACCCGGGCCCCCGCGCCCGTTCACGCCAGAACCCGATGACTGCACCGACCTCCCCGGCCACCGAGGCCACGCCCAGCAACTTCATCCGCGGCATCATCGACGAAGATCGCCGCCTCGGCAAATGGGCCGGCCGCGTCGAGACGCGCTTTCCGCCCGAACCCAACGGCTACCTGCACTACGGCCACGCCAAGAGCATCTGCCTCAACTTCGGCCTGGCCGAAGCCTACGGCGGCGCCTGCCACCTGCGCTTCGACGACACCAATCCGACCAAGGAAGAGCAGGAATACGTCGATGCCATCATCGAGGCGGTCCAGTGGCTCGGCTTCGACTGGCAGCACCACCTGTACTTCGCGTCGGACTACTTCGACAAGATGTACGCGATGGCCGAACACCTGATCACCGTCGGCAAGGCCTACGTCGATTCCCTCTCCGCCGAGGAGATGCGCGCCTACCGCGGCACCCTGTCGGCCCCGGGCAAGGACAGCCCCTACCGCAACCGCAGCGTCACCGAGAACCTGGAACTCTTCCAGCGCATGAAGGCCGGCGAATTCCCCGACGGCGCCCACATCCTGCGCGCCCGGATCGACATGGCCTCGCCCAACATCAACCTGCGCGACCCGGCCATCTACCGCATCCGCCACGCCACCCACCACCGCAGCGGCGACCGCTGGTGCGTCTACCCGATGTACACCTTCGCGCACCCCATCGAGGACGCGCTCGAAGACATCACCCATTCCATCTGCACCCTCGAATTCGAAGACCAGCGCCCGTTCTACGACTGGCTGCTCGACAACCTCGCCGAGGGCGGCTTCTTCCCGCGCCCGGTGCCGCGCCAGATCGAGTTCGCCCGCCTCAACCTGACCTACGTGGTGCTGTCCAAGCGCAAGCTGATCCAGCTCGTCGACGAAAAGCACGTCGCCGGCTGGGACGACCCGCGCCTGCCGACCCTCGTCGGCGCCCGCCGCCGCGGCTTCACGGCGGAAGGCTTCCGCCTCTTCGCCGAGCGCATCGGCGTCTCCAAGTCCGACTCGTGGATCGACATGAGCGTGCTCGAAGACTGCATGCGCGAGCACCTCAACGAAGCCGCCGAACGCCGCGTCGCCGTCCTCGCCCCGCTCAAGCTGATCATCACCAACTACCCGGCCGGCCAGAGCGAGCGCTGCCACGCGCCGAACCATCCGCTCCACGCCGAACTCGGCAAGCGCGAGATGCCCTTCGGCCGCGAGCTGTGGATCGAGCGCGAGGACTTCATGGAAACCCCGGTCAAGGGCTACCACCGCCTCTACCCGGGCAACATGGCGCGGCTGCGCTACGGCTACGTCGTCAAGTGCACCGGCTGCGAAAAGGACGCCGACGGCAACGTCACCGCGGTGCTGTGCGAATACCTGCCCGACTCCAAGTCCGGCACCCCCGGCGCCGACAACTACAAGGTCAAGGGCAACCTGCACTGGGTTTCGGTGGCCCACGCCTACGCCGCCGAAGTGCGCCTCTACGACCGCCTGTTCGCCCACGCCTACCCGGGCGCGCGCCGCGAAGGCGATCCGGAAGGCCTCGAACGCGACTTCCTCGACGACATCAACGGCGGCAGCCTGCAGGTCATCACCGCCCAGCTCGAACCTGCGCTGCGCGCGGCGAAGCCCGAAGCCCGCTTCCAGTTCGAGCGTCACGGCTATTTCGTCGCCGACCGCGTCGACTCGGCCGACGGCGCCCCGGTCTTCAACCGCACCGTCACCCTGCGCGACACCTGGAAAAAATAGGCGCCCCGCCAGCAGCGGGGGGCGGCACCCGGACTGTCGCCGCCCCCGCACTTTCCAACCCCGCGGGGCCGGGTTTAAGCGATAATCATATGCATCCGCCGACCTGGCAGGGGTCGGGTCGGGGATTCCGTGCCGAGCGATGCTTAAGCTTCCGTCGTTACTGCCGATTACAAAAGGACGCCCGTCGTCGACGCGGCGTAAATGCGCCGCCGACGGCTGACCAAACCAACGACAACAACACACCTGCCTCGCCCGCCAACAGTTCCCGATGCTCGGCCACCTCTCGATCCGCGTCCGCCTCCTGCTGGCCAGCACCGTGGTCCAGGTCGTGATGCTTACCTTGCTGCTGACCAACAGCGGGCGCCTGATGAACGAGGCGACGAGTGCCAGCCTGAACACCCTGATCGCCCAGAACGCGGCGATCCTCAACGTCGTCACCGCCACCTTCGTGCCCCAGGGGCGCTACACCGACCTGCAGGACGCGCTCGGCGAACTGCTCAACGAAACCAATGAAGGCCTGATCTACGTCCGCATCGTCGACGCCGTCGGCAAGACCCGGGTCCGCGCCGGCCTGCCCGACATGCTCACCCTGCCGCCGCCCGACGACGCCAGCGCGCTCAACGTCGGCGCCGGCTTCGCCCACAACCTCATCCACGTCCGCCGTCCGGTGCTGCTCGAGCGCAATCAGGTCGGCTTCGTCCAGTTCGGCGTCTCGGTGGCGGCGCTGACCCTCGCCAAGCGGCAGATCCTCAGCCAGGGCATCGCCATCGCCAGCGCCGAAGTGCTGCTCACGCTGCTGCTGCTCGGCGCCGTCGGCTATCTCATGACCCGCAACCTCGGCCGCCTGCTCAGCGGCAGCCAGGCGATCGCCGCCGGCGACCTCTCGCACCGCCTGCCCGAGCAGGGCAAGGACGAGCTGTCGCAGCTGTGCCAGCACTTCAACCGCATGGCCAGCGCGCTGCAGTCGCGCATCCAGGAACTCGAAGCCACCGCCCGCCAGCTCGCCAACAGCGAGGAACGCTACGCGCTGGCCACCCGCGCCGCCAACGACGGCCTGTGGGACTGGGACATCGCCAACAACCGGACCTACTTCGCACCGCGCTTCGCCGAAATCCTCGGCATCGCCTCCGGCGAAGGGACGGGCCGCAGCGATACCCTCTACAACCAGCTCCACCCCGAAGACCGCGAAGCCTACCGCCTGCGCATGATCGCCCACCTCAAGCGCGAGTCCACGCAGTTCTCGATCGAGCACCGCATCCTCCATGCCGACGGCAGCTACCGCTGGATCCTCACCTGCGGCATGGCGGTCTACGACCCCGTCACCGGCCGGGCGATCCGCATGGCCGGCTCGATCAGCGACATCCACCTGCGCAAGCGGGCCGAAGACCAGCTCCTCCACGACGCCCTCCACGACGGGCTCACCGGCCTCGCCAACCGCGCGCTGTTCGCCGAACATCTGCAGAACACCCTGCGCCACGCCGACCGGGTCACCGGCAGCCAGTTCGCGGTGCTGCACATCAACCTCGAACGCTTCCACGTCGTCAACGACAGCCTCGGCTACTCCGCCGGCGACGACCTGCTGCGTCTGGTGGCCGCCCGCATCCGCGCCCTCGCCCGCCCGGGCGACGTGGTCGGGCGGATCGGCGGCGACCAGTTCGC
>SSSX01000747.1 GCA_015657735.1 Zoogloeaceae bacterium | reverse complement strand
TCCGCCTGCACGCCGAAACGGCTGTCGCGGAACAGCGTGCCGTTGCTGTCGATGAAGCGCTGGTAACGGAACTCGCTGTCGGTCCGCGCGTAGCCCACGGTGCCGAAGGCCGAGTAACGGATGTCCTCGGCACGCGCGCCCGAGACGCCGCCGAGTAGCGCAAGCGCGAACCACAGGAGTCTGGAGGGGCGTTTCATCGACGGCTGGTGGCACACCTCGCGCGCTGGCGCGGGGCTCCGGTGAAAGAGGACGGGGCACGGACGGTCGCCACTTTACATCGGCCCACCCACCGTCGTGAACTGCAAGATTACGTCAAGCCGCAGGCGCGCTGCCGGCTAGGGTTCGGGCTCCGGTGCCGTCGCGGCGGGCACGTCGTCGAGCAGATCGGCGGGCAGCACCCGCGCCAGGCCATCGACGATCGGGCGCAGTTGCGCTTCGAGCTGCTGCAGCGCGGCCTGGGCACGCGTGCGGTCGCCGGCGCGGGCGGCGGTTTCGATCTGGCCGGCGATGGCGGCGATCTCGTCCATGCCGAGCAGGCCGGCGCGGCCCTTCAGGGTGTGGGAGAAGCGCGCCACCGGCTCCCAGTCGCGTGCGTCGACGTCGTCGCGCAGCTTCTGCGGTCCGTCGGCGAACTGGCGGTGGAATTTGGCGAGCAGACGCGGATAGAGAGTCGGGCTGATGCCGGTATCGTTGATCGCGCAGGCCGGGTCGAGGCCGGGAATGCCTTCGAGGCCGGGCACCGCCGCGGCGCCAGTGGCGAGCACCGGCGGCATTTCGGACGGCGGTTCGCCGGCGTAATGACGGCGCAGCACGCCGAACAGGTCGGTGAGCTCGTAGGGTTTGTTGAGGCAGCCGTTCATGCCGAGCGCCACGCAGCGCTCGAGCACGCTGCGCCCGCTATGCGCCGACAGCGCGTACACCGGCAGGTCGGCCAGCGCCGGCTGGGCGCGGATGTGGCGGATCGCCTCGTAGCCGTCCATGACCGGCATCTGCAGGTCCATGAACACCAGCGCGTAGTAGTCGGGCGGCTGCGCCGCCAGCTGGGCCAGGGCGTCGCGGCCGTCGGCGGCGGTGTCGACTTCCACCCCCCAGCGGCCGAGCAGCGCGATGGCCACGTCGCGGCCGGTGGCGTTGTCCTCGACCAGCAGCACGCGCATGCCGTCGAGGGCGCCGGTCGGGGCTGCGTCGCCGGCCGGCGGCCGGGCCGGCTGGCGACCGAGGGCGGCGTCGCAGAGGCTGCGCAGGACGCCGGGCAGGATCGGCTTGTCGCAGAAATGCAGGCTGTCGGGGCGCAGCTCCGGCACTTCCTCGTCGAGCGTGCGCGGCACCGACATCAGCGCGATGTGCCGGGGCTGCCGTTCGGGCGTCTCGCGCAGCGCTTTGAGGATCGCCCCGCCATTGCAGTCGGGCAGCGACCAGTCGAGGAACAGCAGATCGTAGGGCCGCCCTTCGTCCCGCGCGGCGTCGAGGCATTCCATGACTTCGGCGCCGCTGGTGACCGCCTCCACGTCGTCGATGCCTTCGTAGTTGAGCAGGTCGAGGAGGGCCAGGCGGGCGTCGGGATAGTCCTCGGCCACCAGCACCCGCAGTGCCGCGACGGGTTCGGGCACGCACGGCGCCGCGGCGGCCATGTCGCGGGCCAGCGGGAGCTGCACGTAAAAGCAGCTGCCGCGGCGGGGCACGCTGTGGACGCGGATCTGGCCGTCCATGGCTTCCACCAGCCGGCGCACGATGGCGAGGCCCAGGCCGGTGCCGCCGAAGCGGCGCGTCGTCGCCCCGTCGGCCTGGACGAAGTCGTTGAAAAGCTGCTCGATCTGGTCGGCGCGCATGCCGATGCCGGTATCTTCGACGCTCATCCCGATCAGGTAGCGCCCGTCGCCGTCGAGCCGGCCGTCGACGCGCAGCGAGACGTGGCCGGAGGAGGTGAACTTGACCGCGTTGGAGAGCAGGTTGGCGAGCACCTGGCCGATCCGCAGCGGATCGCCGATCAGGCGTTCGCGGAGCAGCGCGGCGCTTTCGGCGCGGACCTCGAGGATCAGCTCGACGCCTTTTTCGAGGGCCGTGCGCTCGACCAGCAGGAAGGCGTTGGCGACGACCTGCTCGAGGCGGAAGGAGATGTTTTCCAGCTCC
>SSSX01000109.1 GCA_015657735.1 Zoogloeaceae bacterium | reverse complement strand
CTTCGGCGAGGAACTCGCTTCGATGATGACGATGGCGCTGATCGCCTTCGCCGCGATCGCGCTGATCGGCTTCTTCATGCGTCGCCGTGCCGCTGCGCAGCAACCGGCACTTGCCGGCGCCGCTGGCATGCAGTATGCCGGCCACGATCCGCAGCCCCAATCCGCCCCGGCGACCTCGGCCTACGGCGGTGGCGTCGCACCGGCCGCCGCGGCGACGACGACGGGCCGGTTGCCCGCCGACTTCGATGCCGAGGGTTTCGCGCGCAATGCGAAGGTGAATTTCATCCGCTTGCAGGCTGCCAACGACACGCGCAACCTCGAGGATGTCCGCGAGTACACGACGCCCGAACTGTTCGCCGAGATCAAGATGAACTGGATGGAGCAAGGCAGCGCTCCGCAGAAGACCGATGTGGTCTCGCTGAACGCCGAAGTCATCGACGTGACCGAGGAAGCCGCCCGCTACATCGTCAGCGTCCGTTTCACCGGCCTGCTGCGCGAGGAGGCCAACGCCGCTCCCGAAGCCATCGACGAAATCTGGCACATGACCAAGCCCCGCAGCGGCGACGCCGGCTGGATCGTGGCCGGCATCCAGCAGAACGGCTGACGCTTCCATCGCTCCACCGCAGCCCCTGTCGCGCGCCGCCCGGCCCGCGGCAGGGGCTGTGTCACGTCAGGCCGCCGGCGGCATCGCGTCGGAGCCGCTTTCGAGCGACTCGAAGCCGGCCCGGGCGGCCTCGGAAATCGCCAGCACGCAAGGATGGCTGAGGCGCCGCTCGACGGAAATCGCGAAATATTCGATACGCACCTCCTCGGCCCGCCCGAGCAGCACCAGATCGCCGCCCGCCAGGGTTTCCTGTTCGATCGCCGTCGGCACCGCAAAAGCGCCGACCCCGGCCCGCCCGAAGGCCGTCATCAAGGCCGTGTCGTCGAACTCGCCGACGATGCGCGGACGCAGCCGCTTGCGGTCGAGCCAGTCGACGAGCTTGCGGCGGATCGCCGAATCCTCCCCCGGCAGCAGCGTCGGCAAATCCCCCATGCAGTCCGGAAAGGCCTTGATGGCCCCGCCGAGCAGGCGGCGGGCGGCAAAAAAGCTGAGTCCCGAATCGCCGAGGCGGTGGTTGTAGGCGCGCACGTCCACCGACGGCGGAATCGGCGAATCGGCGATCACCAGGTCGAGGCGATGGATTGCCAGTTCGGCCAGCAGCCGCTCGAGCCGCCACTCGCGGCAGATGATGCGCACCGGGTCGGCCGGGTCCACCGCCGGGTGCAGCAGGCGGTAGGCCAGCGACTTGGGCACCGCGTCCGACACGCCGACCCGGAACTCCGCCGGCCGTCCTTTGGGATAGTGGCGCAGCGCCTGTTCCAGTTCGGCGCTGAGCGAAAACATTTCGTCGGCGTACTCCATCGCCAGCCGGCCGGCCGGGGTCAGCTCCAGCGCGCGGCCGTCGCGGGCGAAGAGCTGGGTGTCGAGGCTTTCCTCGAGCAGGCGGATCTGCCCGCTGATCGTCTGCGGCGTGATGTGCAGCGCCTCGCCGGCCTTGACGACGCCGCCGCTGCGGGCGGTTTTCCAGAAATAGAAAAGATGCTTGAGGTTCATCGCGAGGCTCGTGGCGGTGGAATCTTGCTTCGTCAATTCCGAACAATCGGAGTTCCCCGTTTCGATTTTTCGAACGGCCCGGCACGCCGATTCCAGCTAGAATCTCGGCCCGAACGCCATCTGCGGGCACCGACTCCCGCCATGACTGCCATGCTGCGACTCTCCGAACTCCGCCTGCCCCTCGACCACCCCGCCGACGCCCTGCCCACGGCCATCGTCAAGCGCCTCGGCATCGCGCCGGCAGAACTGATCCGCTTCACGGTCTTCAAGCGCAGCTACGACGCGCGCAAGAACCATTCGCTGTCCTTCATCTACATCGTCGACCTTGAGGTGGCGCACGAAGCCGCGCTGCTGAAGAAATTCGACGGCGACCCGCACGTGAAGCCGGCGCCGGACATGGCCTACCGTTTTGTCGGCCACGCGCCGGCCGGCTTCGCGAACCGTCCGGTGGTGGTCGGTTTCGGACCGTGCGGCATCTTCGCGGCGCTGATTCTCGCCCAGATGGGTTTCCGGCCGATCGTGCTGGAGCGCGGCAAGGCCGTCCGCGAGCGCACCCAGGACACCTGGGGGCTGTGGCGCAAGAACACGCTCGACCCCGAATCCAACGTGCAGTTCGGCGAAGGGGGCGCCGGCACCTTCTCGGACGGCAAGCTGTACAGCCAGATCAAGGATCCGAAGCACTACGGGCGCAAGGTGCTCGACGAGTTCGTCAAGGCCGGCGCGCCGGAGGAAATCCTCTACGTCTCCAAGCCGCACATCGGCACTTTCCGGCTGGTCGGCATGGTCGAGGCGATGCGCGCCGAAATCCGCGAACTGGGCGGCGAGATCCGCTTCCAGCAACGCCTCACCGACCTGATCGTCGAGGACGGCCGGGTGCGCGGCGT
>SSSX01000746.1 GCA_015657735.1 Zoogloeaceae bacterium | reverse complement strand
GCCTACTACATGCTGTTCGGCTTCGTGTCGGTGGTGGCGCTGGCCGCCAACCTGCTGCTGCTGGTGGCCCTGCTGTCGCTGCTGCAGGCCACCCTCACGCTGCCCGGCATCGCCGCCATCGCGCTCGCCCTCGGCATGGCCATCGACGCCAACGTGCTGATCAACGAACGCATCCGCGAGGAACTGCGCAACGGCTCCAGCCCCCAGGCCGCCATCTCGGCCGGCTACGACCGCGCCTTCGACACCATCCTCGACTCCAACGTCACCACCCTGATCGCCGGCGTCGCGCTGCTGATCTTCGGCTCCGGTCCGGTCCGCGGCTTCGCCGTGGTCCACTGCCTGGGCATCCTCACCTCGATGTTCAGCGCGATCCTGGTCTCCCGCGGCCTGGTCAACCTGATCTACGGCAAGAAGCGCAAGCTCGAGAAACTGGCGATCGGCCAGGTTTGGAAGCCGGGCGTCTGAGCCCCGAACGGAAAGCTAAACGGACAGCCCATCATGGAATTCTTCCGCATCCGCAAAGACATCCCCTTCATGAAGCACGCGCTGGTATTCAACGTGATTTCGTTGATCACCTTCCTGCTCGCGGTCTTCTTCCTCGCCACCAAAGGCCTGCACTTCAGTGTCGAATTCACCGGCGGCACGCTGATGGAAGTCGCCTACGCCGAACCGCCGGCCCTCGAAAAGCTGCGCGACGCCCTCGGCCGCGAGGGCTACCAGGACGCCCAGGTGCAGAACTTCGGCAGCGCCCGTGACCTGCTGATCCGGCTGCCCAACCGGGCCGGCGAGGAAACCGCCAAGGTCAGCGAAAAGGTCATGGCCAGCCTCAGCGCCATCGAAGGCCCCAAGGCCGAACTGCGGCGCGTCGAATTCGTCGGCCCGCAGGTGGGCAAGGAGCTCGCCTCCGACGGCGCCATGGCCCTGCTGCTGGTCATCGGCGGCATCGTCCTCTACCTGGCGATGCGTTTCGAGTGGCGTTTCGCGGTGTCGGCGATCATCGCCAACCTCCACGACGTGATCATCATCCTGGGCTTCTTCGCGCTGTTCCAGTGGGAATTCTCGCTGCCGGTGCTGGCCGCCACCCTCGCCGTGCTCGGCTACTCGGTGAACGAATCGGTGGTCGTCTTCGACCGGGTCCGCGAAACCTTCAAGAAGAAGCGCGGCCTCACCACCCCGCAGGTGCTCGACCACGCCATCACCAGCACCATCAGCCGCACCATCATCACCCACGGCTCGACGCAGATCATGGTCCTGTCGATGCTGCTGTTCGGCGGCGAAACGCTGTTCTACTTCGCGCTCGCCCTGACCATCGGCATCTGCTTCGGCATCTACTCGTCGGTTCTCGTCGCCAGCCCGCTGGTGATGTGGCTGGGCGTCAGCCGCGAACAGTTCATGCAGACGAAGAAGGAAAAGCAGGAAGCGGTGGTCTGACCCCCGCCGGCCGGCCGGCGCAGCCTGCCCGGCCGCAGGCCGCTCCGGCGGTCACTTAGCGGTCGCGCAGCGCGCTGAACACATAAGCGTTGGCTTTCTGCGCCTCGTGGCAGGCGAAACACGCCGTCGCCGCCTTGTTGCCGACCACCGGCCGCCCCTTGTCGCCGGCGGCAAAGCCCTCGAAGCCCCAGCCGCCGGTCGCGGCAAATCGCCTGGCGTCCTTGTGCATCACGCCGACGACCTTGCGCCCGCCCTCGGTCAGCGCGTTGCCCGAGCGCTCGGCCTCCAGCAGATCGAACACGATCACCGCCCCGTCGGCAAACCGGCCGGAGCGGTAACCCTCCATCGCCTTGCGGTTGGCGTAGAGGTGATGGATGCCGCCGAACGCGTCGTACAGGGGGTGTCCCTGCTCG
>SSSX01000745.1 GCA_015657735.1 Zoogloeaceae bacterium | reverse complement strand
TACGCCGGAAACGCTCAAGATCGTCGCCGACACCTACGCCTCGGTGATCACCGCTGGCGTCTACCCGGCCAGCTCCATCAAGGTGGCCGAAGCCGCCAAGGTCATCGAGAACACCCAGCGCGACCTCAACATCGCCCTGATGAACGAACTGTCGGTCATCTTCCACAAGATCGGCATCGACACCCTCGAGGTGCTCAAGGCGGCTGGCACCAAGTGGAACTTCCTGCCCTTCCGTCCGGGCCTGGTGGGCGGCCACTGCATCGGCGTCGACCCCTACTACCTCACCCACAAGGCCGACATGCTGGGCTACCACCCGCAGGTCATCCTGGCCGGCCGTCGCATCAACGACAGCATGGGCAAGTACGTCGCTGAGCAGGCCGTCAAGCAGATGATCCAGAACGGCCACAACATCAAGGGCGCCGACGTCATCGTGCTGGGCCTCACCTTCAAGGAAGACTGCCCGGACCTCCGGAACAGCAAGGTGATCGACGTGATCAACGAGCTCAAGAGCTACGGCTGCACCGTGCACGTGCACGACCCGGTGGCCGAGTCTTCTGAGGCCGAACACGAATACGGCGTCAGCCTCACCGCTTGGGACAAGCTCCCGCGCGCGGCGGCGATCGTCGGCGCGGTGGCCCACAAGCAGTACAGCGAGATGGGCGTCGGCCAGCTGTGCGAGAAGCTCGTCCCGAACGGCGTGTTTGCGGATGTGAAGAGCTTCTATGATCCGGCGGCGCTGGAAGCGGCGGGCGCGAAGGTCTGGCGTCTGTAGGCCGTGTTGCCAGTTTGTTGTGCCGGATGAAAAAAGGGCTGCTTTCGGGCAGCCCTTTTCTCATGAAGCGGGTTTTTGAAAAGTATGAATCCAGGCGGCACCGCCGACGCTGTGGTTCACCCCCCAACCGTCACCGTATGCACATCGCTCCATTGTCCGACCTGCCGGTCCTGAAGGCGGTAGATGCCTTTGTAGCGCCAGCGGGCGGGGTTGGGGGCGGGGGTGGTGTCGATGAAATGCGGGTCGGTGCTGATGGCGAAGAAGGTGAAGCCGGGGTCGGCGCCGCGATCGACCCAGATTTCGAGCGAGTCGGCCTTGCCCTTGTTCCACACGATCATGGGCTGGTTGGCGTGGAGCTGGGTCTGGAGGATCGGTTTCCAGGCGCTGGGGTCGATGATGCGCTTGGCGCCGATGAGGCCGAGATCCTGGCCGATCACTTCGGTGTAGTTGCGGGCAGCCTTGAGGCGCGCGACCAGTGCGGTGAGGCGCGGCACGATGCCGGGCGTGACGATCGAGGGGGCGACCGGCAGGCTGGGCTGGAAGGGGAAGGCGGTGCTGGCCGGGGTGCCGGCGGTGCCGTCGCGCAGCAGGTTCTTGTAGGCCGTCCAT